>NZ_LWBL02000005.1 GCF_001644195.2 Bacillus marinisedimentorum
AAAATAGAAGTAATCCATTTAAACGGAGAGAGTTACAGAATTAAAAACCGGAGAACAATTTTAGGGTCGAAATTCGAACCGGACGTTAAATCCTTTAAAAAACTTTCTGCTTGTTTGGATTTACTTGATTTTTCTCGTCCTTCTTTCAACCTTCCCGCACCTCCTGTTTTTGACTCTCTTTAATTATATCAAAAAACAAATGCAAACAAGCAATTTTTGGATATTACATTCATCCAGGAAGGACACAACTTTATCTATATTGATCATTCCAATCATGGCGCTGTTGATCATGTTGCCGGTGCTTGTTCTGGTGACTACCGAAATTTGAAATGGGTCACCATGGTACTACTAATCTTTTAAAAAGGAGTGTTTCTTATGAGGGGAAAAAAGGTTTTAATTATATCAATCTTATTATTAACAGCAACCATAATATCACTTGCAATGAGTCAGAAAGAATCTAAATACAATTATTACGGCCAGTTTCTTAACTCTATATCTGAAAAACAAAATGGGGAAGTTGAGAACGATTTCTTAAGTCAAAATAAAATTGACAAACTATCTTACTTTTATGAGCACATGGCAAATAGTCGGTTAGATGCCGGACAATCCCCTACCGCAAAAGCGATTGAAGTATTAATACAAAATAGAGCGCTGGAAAAAGAAGCGATAAAAAGAGGGATGAGTGTTTATGAAGATGAGATACAAACGCTAATTGATTTTTCTATAGAGCAATCAAAAGCGCATGAAGATAAAGAGTTTAATGAGTTTTTAAATGGTCTTGGTATAACTGTGGAAGAGTACTATGGCAAGTACGTTTATGATCGTTTTAAAGCGAAATTATTAGAAAACAAGCTATTCGATGAAGTTACGAAAAATGAGAATACACCTCAAGATAAAGTAACGGTTTGGAAAAAGGAAAGCACGAGTATAATTGAAAAATTCAAAGCTGAGAATAAAGAAAAAATTGAAAAAGTAAAGGAACAAAACAAGTTATAATTTAATTAACCCCCAATACTTAAGTATTAAATATCGGGGGTTTTTCAGATTGTTTTGTTATACAATATCTCTGATTAACATAATTCAACATATACATACAGAACACCCACAACCAAATAAATCTAAGTAACGATTCGACAGGGCTGTGTTGGACTATATACTTATCTCAGCAAACCATTCAAAAAATCAACTGCCCCTTTTAGATTCCCTTTATTCAGCGAGTAGAATTTCGTATTCCCCTCATGTCGGATTGAAATTAATTCCGTCTTTTGCAAGTGATTTAAGTGGCGTGATACGGTGCTCTGGTTAAGGTTGAGGCTTTTTACGATTTGCTGGGCGAACAGTTCGCCTTTTTGGGAAAGCAAGGTGAGAATTTGCAGCCTGGTTTTATCTCCAAGCCCCTCAAATAATGAATAAACATCTGTTACACCCTCATTTTTCTCCTCTTTTTCATCCGGCACCCTATTTTCCTGCGGATCATACATGACATGCAGGGTTTTGTTTAGTGTGTAAAAAGACAGGAATCGTCCTAAATTCAGTGTCGGAATGAAATTGATCTCTTCTGCCCGATTGATTGTTGGGATTTCGTTTGTATCAGGGTACAGGTTGGTTATTGCATGGATAGCCTCATCGTTTTTTTTATAGGTTTTGGTTATCAGTTTGGCTCCCAATGCCATTAAATGTTCTTTATTGGTTTCCCAGAGCTCGTTAAATCCATATTTCCAAATCCCTTCAAATAGATGGATCATTGTTTCTTTCACCTTTTTTGGTTCTTCAAAAAAGCGGACTTGTTCTGCAACATTACCTGCGGACCAGCTCCTGAGAACCGCTTCAAGTGCAATATGCCGGTTTTCTTCATTTACATCCGTTTCTTCTGTCATCCGCCCTTCCCCAAACACTTCTTCAACTTCAGGAATAGGAAAGAGATTTTCATAATAGTAGGTTACGTTTTCGCTGATTCCGTAACTAATCAGTTCTGTTATGTCATTAATTGAAAGGTTTTTCCACCAATGGATGAAGCTATCCCAATCCTGATGCGGATTTTTGACCTTCATGATATAAAACTCCCGAAATATCGCCCCATGTGCAAAAACGGTCCTGAGCTGCTTCAAATCTCGTTTTACACTTTCAGGAAGCTTACGGGAAAAACGCTCGGTCCAATCGGATGTCCTTGATAAATCATTGAGGCAATAATCAATCAGCAATATATTAGTCGTGAAATTCACACCAAGTGATGGGGTGATGCGCATGGATGTCTCAGGGTACGTTTCAGTAATGTATCGATTCATTCCGAACCTCCAAAAAATTTTTAATATTCTATATTTACATATTCAATATTTGGTTATAAGATGATTATACAGGAGTTGGAAAAACCTATCAACAATTGGGGAGTGAATTTTTGATGATTACAATTCAGAGGGCGTTAAAGGAGCACGTACAGGGAATTGCCGATGTTTGCGGTTCGGGTTATCGAAACACATATGCGCAAACACATGATCAGGAATATATTGAGCGGATCATACAGGAGTTTTACAATCTTGAACGGTTGGAGTCGGAATTGGAACCTTCAAACTCCTGGAGTGGCTGGCATGTTGCTGTTGACGGGGACAGGGTTGTCGGCGCTGCCTGTGGAGGGTTCATATCGGAAGAGGAAGCGGAATTGTTTGCATTATACCTTGATCCTGCCCGAAAAAGAGAAGGCATCGGGACAATGCTTTTGGAAGCCCTCACGGAACAACAAAAAAATATGGGTGCACGCCTCCAATGGGTATCGGCAGCAGAAAATAATGACATGGGGATCCCCTTTTATCTGGCAAGAGGATTCAAGGAACAGGGCCGGATTCAGTCTTACGCCAATAACGATAATGAGGAATATAGAAGCATTCGGTATCGCAGAAATGTATAGGGAGGGTTTTCGGTGTATAAAAACATATTGGTAAACAAGAATTTTTTATATTATCTCGCCGGCGGCAGTGTTTCGAGGCTCGGAGATATCTTATCGGGCCTTGCTTTCTTATTCATCGCCTATGATTTAACGGGATCGAAAACCCACACGACAGGTGTAGTTATCGCTGAAACGCTGCCTTATTTATTGTTCGGGCTGCTTGGCGGCGTCGTAGCGGACTGGGTCGATAAAAAGAAATTGATGATCATCATTGACCTCCTCAGGGTGCCGCTTGTGTTATCAACGGTCATTTTGTTTTATGTCGATGCTCTGAATTATGTTTATTTACTTTTCATCAGTTTTTCCGTTCAGTCCCTCGGATGTTTTTTTAATCCGAGCTATCGATCTGCCTTACCCTTGATTGTTCCAAAGGACCAGAGAAATGCGGCCAACAGTATTTATGATTCCTTTACAAGGGGAATCACGGTGCTCAGTCCGTTGGTGACCTTACTCCTGCTGGACACAGTCGGCCAAATACACTTTTTCACGTGGGACGCCATTACATATGCTGTCAGTGCCTTTGCCATTTCAAGAGTCAAATTTCAAAGTAAGCCAATGGAAACCGGCCAAAAGAGAAGCTTGCGCAATGCCTTTGCAGCTCTTGCTCAATTTGGCTCATGGGTTAAAGGCAATCATACAGTCCGTTCCCTGTTCTGGTTGACGTTTGTCATGGTGTTTTTGAACACATGGATCTGGGAGGTTGGCCTTTTATTATCGCTTTTGGATATGACGGATAACGGAAAATCTATATACGCAATTTTACAGGGCGCATATGGTGCTGTTGTCATCATGACGAATCTGCTCATTCCTTTTATTTGGAAAAAGCTGAACTTAAGGACTTATCTGATCGGTTCGATTATTTGGGGAACAGGAATCACTTTTTTGGGGCTTTCGATGAATGTGCCCATGTTTTTTATAGGTGCAACAATCATTGGGATAGGGATTCCAATCACCGGACTGACAAGGGTTTACATCATCCAAAATTTCGTTCCGGAAGAAATGCACGGAAAAGGATTTAGCTTCAATGCTGTGCTGCTGTATTTTGCTGACACCCTCTCCCTGGTTTTCTTTGGGACCCTATCAACCGTGGTTTCTCTTCACTACTTGTTTTTGATGAACGGTTTGGCGGTTATCCTTCTGATCGGATTCGTTTTTGTAAAGCAAGCAATCGACCCAAAAATAAGAAAGAACGGTTATCTGGCAGGTTAGAGATAGAGCCGTTAATTTACTTAATATGGAATTATTTGCACAGTGGCTTACTCACCTATAGGTAAACTTATGAAATAAGCCAACCTAAAATTTCAGCCTTTCCTCTCAAAAACTAAAAAATAAATAATGTATTTTAGATGACAAAAAAAGAGCTTGATCACTACAAGCTCTTTTTTGAAAACTAACACACTTGTTTTTAAATACTACCACCCTCCACCGCCCCCAAAAGGGCCTCCCCCTCTTCCCATGCCTTTTTGTGTTTCTGTTTTACGTTCTATGTTCTCTCTATCCTGCTCCAACTCGTTTTGAGACTTGCCTTCCCATTGTTTTCGAGGATTTAGTTTGCTTTTCTTATAGTCCCTGTACTTAACTATGCTTATCAATAAGATAAATACAACAATTGTAATAATTGGAACAATATCTTCCATAGCCCAGCCCTCCCATGTTCTTTTGGGATAAAGTTAACCCGGTTAAAACACGATCACCTGTCCAGTTGAATCGAAAAATCTCTCTAACAAGATGTTTTACAGGCTGCATATATCCTTACTCTCTTTTGGAACCGGTAAGTCCCTCCATTTAATATGGGCAGACTTCAACTTCATTGTCTCTAGTGATCACTTAAAAGAGCTCATAGGTTCCATCTTGATAAACCTTGTAGTAGCCCAATGTTCCGGTTTTTCCAGAAGCACGTGTGGATATGGACACAAGTTGCACTACATAATATGAGCCGTTATCGTCTGTTCTGATCGTTTCATCCGCACCGAACGAAACATCCTTATCCTTACCCTCAGGAAGTTGTTGTTTCAAGCGTTGGACAGCCTCTTCTCCGCTTGAAATGCCGATATCTCCACCGCTTCCTTCTCTACCCAGTTTGAAAGTTAATACACTGTGACCCTTAAATTTTTCTCCATCTTTCCACAAAAAATGAACCGCATATTGTTTCCCTATTTTTTCGTCATCAACTTGTATGTTTAATGTAGGGCTATTGGTGTTTATATCTTCCTTGATTTCTTCCCCTGAACTTGTTACACGAATTAACCTAACTTTTGATGGAGGTTGTTTCATTGTTCCCCAGTCAATTAAAATTCTGTCACCAATTTCTGCATCACCAGGATGGATGTCAGGATATGTATATGACCTCTTATCACCACAATCATTCCAACACATTTCTTCGTATGCATGATCAAACGCGGAGACTGATTCATCCGAACTTATTTTCTTTATGGAAGGAATGCCTGTGTGAAATTGGTTTTTTGGGGTGCGGTCTTCCTCCATCTCTTGAAGCAAACCGCCACCATGCATCCGAACGGTCGAAATCTTCCCGTCCTCATTGATGTTAACCCGTCCTGATGCAACCGCTGTTTTGGCTTCTCCGTCCTTACTGTATTCCACTTCGACTTCATAATAATAGGCTTCATTTGAACCGTCGACCTTTTCGATATCGATAGTTTTAGGATCTAATTGATATCCATTTCTGTAAGCAGCACTGAGATACATCAAGATAAAATTCTTGTTATAGAACGCTTGCGGGTCCGTGACAACGGAATTATAGTTCACTTCAAGATACTTTTTCACTTCCGGTGAATTCGGTCCTTTATCAAGAGCATTTTCCAGTTCAACACCGGGACCTGTAAACTCATTTACCACAAAAGATTCGACTATCTTCTCATTAGGAAGCCCTTTAGTCAGCGTTTCCTTTTCTTCGGTATCCCCACCGCTTTTTTCTGAACAGCCGGTAAACAAAACCAGGACTGACAACAAAATAGCGGTAAATAAAAATCTATTCTTTTTCATGATATCCCCCTATAATTAATCTGGAGTCGCCTTCGTTACGATCCTTATTTTGTCCCCATTTAAAACCAGACTTCCCCATATATTACAGTACTAGTCTATCACTCTCATATGTCCTTAACAGCAAGTAAAA
Source organism: Bacillus marinisedimentorum (assembly GCF_001644195.2). Classification (NCBI taxonomy): domain Bacteria; kingdom Bacillati; phylum Bacillota; class Bacilli; order Caryophanales; family Bacillaceae; genus Bacillus; species Bacillus marinisedimentorum. Next base: position 6,075 of record NZ_LWBL02000005.1, read on the forward strand.
AAAGCCGACTACTCAACTACCATTTTGAAAAAAGGTAGTAATCATATTTATAAACAAACGGAATATGAGATATAAATCTATAGTTATCCACTTCTTAATTTAATCTTCTTTGACTCCAAGTTCTTTTTAATAAGCGTTTTAAATACATTCTTCTGATCATTTGAATCGAAGAAACGCTTTAGCAAGATGATTGCTTTGTTTTTCGAAACATACAGGCGGAACATATCCTTATCCTCTTTTGCAACCGATATGTCGCCCCATTCGATATGAGCATTCGATCTTCATACTTTCTGGTTTATGCCATCGTCACTGAAGACGTAACTTATTTCATTTTTAATGATTTGGTCGCTTTTATACTCTCTTCGCACCCTCATATTCATTAAAAGCACCATGATAGTGGTGATTAACCCGGATGATATGATTGAAAAAAATGCCACAACCGGGTAGACCAAAATCCAGCTTCCTGAAACAACATTAGAATATACATACATGAAAACAAGAATCCCAAGAACAAAATAACCGAGCACAAACTTCTTTCTATGATACGCGTTATGCCTTTTGTAATCTGAATACGTTAAAGTTCCGGCGATCGATACTTCGTCATGGTTGTTTGGTGTCACCTTTGTTCCCCCTGCTATAAATGATTGTCAACGTTTTTCTCATCACCAGACGGCTTCTGCTAACGGATGTCCGTCTTTGTCATAACCAGTCACCGTCATCTCGTCAATTTCTTCGTCTGTCATCGTAAAGAAGACGGGCTTCCAGTTCGTGTCGATGACTGTAAGCGGAATGACTTTGCCGTTATACCGAACATTAATATCCGCTTTTGCGATTGTGTCATCATTAATAACTCCAAAGACAATCTTTGGAATTGCTTTTTCTGTCCATTTGTCAGGATCAGCGACATTGATACCGGAAGCGGCATCGCTGCAAAGGGCGGCTTTTTCACAGCGAAGGATAGTTGGCTGCCCGATGGGAATTTCCCAACCGATATCGGCATTCCCTCGGATTGTTGTAAGGATGAGATCTTGTCGTTCCCCTTCTGGTGCATTGATGTTCTTTCGAGAAAACACGAACACTCCTTTTTGAAAGGGTTCAATATGGATAGTATCCGCATCTCTCAGAACGTTCAAAGAAGCGATTGCCTCTTCAAGAGTGGAAACAGATTTGAGCTTGTTGTCTCCTCGTTGTTTCTCATTTGTTAGGGGTGCTTCGGGCTTTCCAACTTTTGTTTTCACACCTTCCCCTGGCTCATTGCATCCAGCTATAATTAACATTAAAAATAAAGCCAAAAATATTGTTTTCATCATATCAACTTCCTTATGCATAAATCGTTGTATATCTAAAATAAGATACGTCATTTTTTATAGTCGATCGCAACTACCATATCAATAACTGACTATTTCCTGTAATTCTTATTTTACCATAAATTTTCCAAATTCCTTTAAAATCAAAAAGACAGTTGGTCGTAAAATAAAAAACGCCGGTTTCATTCATAACCAGCGTTCCTTGTTACCATCTTTTTTTTCACATATTTCATGTTCATATTTTATTCCTTTACGATTCTACTTAAGATTTATGTACAAATCCATAATTAAAAAGTAGTTTGTATTGGAATTATTTTTTAAAATAACTCCAAAATGAAAAGTAAAAAATAAACACGCTTGCAGCGTGTTCAGGAATGCTTATCATGGTCATGGAATTTGAGGATGACAATCACCAGCATGCTGAAACTGATCATCAGCGGCAGGACTTCAAAGGTATTCATCACATTATCGCCCCCTTATTTCTATAACTTTTCAGGAACCATGATTGTCCTACACCCGGCAAGGAAAAAAATTTAACAGGAACAAAAGCGCAAGGCCCCCGCTTAGCGGCGTACGCATATTCGGGGGTACCCGCAGGAAGGTGATCTTTCTTTCTGGAGGGAATCACCGCTTATGACGATAGCCGCTGGCGCCTGAATGACTCTCTTCTCGCTTTTTATCCACAACGCAAAAAGTTAATAACTTCCTTAACATCAAAAGACTTCCAGTTAATAGACCAGAATCCTTGAGAATATGAGGGGGATTACTTGGTTTCTAACCGATCATCTATATTCATTCCTGGATGAAAGGAATGATATATAAATATACCCTTTATGATCGAATTACAAATCTTTATTTGGAATGTGCACATTCACATCTCCTAAAGAGTCCTGAAACTCAGCACCCTCAATACGGATAGCTTTTCATAAAAAACATGTTAATTGTGATAAAAAAATCATTACTCTAAATTATCCAGATGATAAGACCATTCTAATCCGTAGCCAACCATTAAATCTCCCTTTCACCACCCCCACCCACTCGTTTTTTCAATGTAGTTATTGCACATTTTAGCAAAACCCCAACATATGTCTAAGCGATATAGAAAAAGATTCATAAAATATACCAAAAGCAAGAAAGGAGATGAAATTATGAGTTACGGAGGAGGATACGGAAACAACTTTGAGTTAATTGTAGTTCTTTTCATTCTTCTGATTATTGTTGGTGCAGCGTTTGTAAATAAAAGCTACTAATCTTACTCCGCTGAGTTGGCCTTAAGAAGCTCTAGGATTTGTGAAGCTTCTTTTAATATTCCAATCAATTAATTGTACTGCAACCAAAATATTAATAGGTGAGCACCCTGCCGGAATAGGAGATATTGCTGATATGCACACTGAGTTATAGACTAACCAGGAAGTACAAAGGCCCATGCAACTCTGCAGAAAAGCCTGAACTTTCGTGTTCAAGGACTAATGAGAGATGATAAACAGCAGAAGGTATTGTAACGGATATGGATCACGATGGTATGACAATGTTAGTTCCTGAAGAAGTAGACGAAACGGAGCTTACTAGCCAAACAAGGCAATAAGGTTGTTTTGGCAGAGGAAGGTTCGACGATTCCGCGAGCCGCGTTTCCCGTTTTATCCATTTATCTTTATAGCACCGTATCCTTATTATTATCTCCCTTACCCATACTCCCCTTATCCATATCCTTACTATTAAGGTTAGTAAGTTTCTAATCTCTTATCAATTTTATTCTTTGCACCTAAGAGGTGCATTTTTTATTTAGTTCATACTTTGAATCGAACATCATAAGATCAAAATGACTTTTACTTTCTGAAGGAGGAATACGTTTTGGAAATACCTATAACAGGATTTATTTTAGATTCTGGGCTGTCTAAAGAAGATGAAGAACATTCCCATGTATTATACCTTACTTCTTGGAATGGACGTCCAGTTCATGTTCATAAATTCGGTGGGATAACCTCGTTTGATTCTGGACACCGACATCAATATGCAGGTACAACTGAACCAGCTCCAAGTGGCGTTCCCCACACACATAGCTATTTTACTGTTACTTCTTTCGATGCCGGACATAAACATAAAATAAAAGGAGAAACAGGTCCTGACATTCCGCTTCCTGGGGGAGGTCACTTTCATGAATTTAGAGGAGTAACATCCGTTGATGGAAATCCTCCACATGAACATGCGTACAGTGGAAAAACTAGCCCCTAAAATTAAAATGTTTCCTTGTTCTAGCTGTGCAAGAGTATGAAATAATCAACTAGCATCTACCTACGTCATTGCAATATTTCCGTCTATAATGCATGCCTTAAACATAGGGTAGCGTTTCAAAGTATTTACAATTTTTAGCTTAGGATAGATTTCCTCCCAAATGACTTACCTACAACCACTTGCTGTAACATTAAAAAATTCACATAATTTACACTTAGTTTTTATTAAGAAAAACCGGGTGGATACCACCGGTAAATCCGATAACTTGAACTAAAGGCATCATCACTATGATATTCGAATAATTTGACCGAGAACCAAAGCACTGAGTTGTCGACACCCACTTCTTTAGCCAGTGTCCGGTACTGATCCTCTCATTTAAATAACGTTGTACAACTTTGTTTTTTCTTAGTCGCCGACAAAACGCTTATCGCCTTGAGTGCCGACCATTTTCCGTATGGCCTCGAAAATGAAGTCATCGACGAACTTGCTGGACATCGTGTGGAACGGAACTTTGAGTTGTACAAAAGCCCATTCATTCTCTATGCGAAAGGAATGAAGCCAGTTACAATCGATAAACCGGCTTCAAGTCTTGACATCATCCCGACCCTCTCCAACCTGCTCGGCCTGGAATATGATTCTAGGCTTCTGATGGGAAAAGATATCCTGTCAGATGCCGAACCGCTTGTCTTATTTAATAATAAAAGCTTTATTACCGACAAAGGCCGTTATAACTCAGAAACCGGCACATTCACCCCGGCTAAAGGGGAAAGCGTCGATAAAGATTACGTAAAGCGGACATCTGCCATCGTAGAGGCCAAATTCCACTATGCGGCCCGGATTTTGGAGACGGATTATTATCGGAAGGTTGTGCCAGAATAGCGGGAAGGCGGTTCCTGTCATTTCTATTATCAAATCGAAAACAACCTGCCCCTTTCATAGAGGGGACAGGTTATTTTCGTTACGTACCTTTTCCCGGTTGGTTCCTGCCCTAAAAGAGTAATGTTGTGTATAACTTTAGCTTTAATTCCCATTCCTGCTGTTCCGTTTCGCCGAATCTTTTAAAAAAGACAAAGGCTTGCCCCTTCGGTTCGGCTCCGCTTTATTGATCTTTTAATTGTCCCATTACCCGGTCTGTGTTTTGTTAACAGCAGGATTTGAACTTGGAAAGCTCCAATGCTCTTCAAATGCTGGCAACCAAAAATATCACACCATTTTCCATGGTCGAAACCGCTTATTGAAGCATGCTTGGTGGTTCATAATAACAAATTGTAAGCACAAGTGTAATCATACATATCGATTAGTTGTTGGTTGACCAGACGGAAAATTAATAAGTAAATCAGCACTGGCCTCGTCATTAATAGCGTATTTTTTGCACTTCTCAGGGACTGTCCTGTATTGTTCTGAAAAATCTAATGTTGAACAACTGCGTTTGATGTTATATATTTATAACATCTCGATGTGAAATGCAAGTAGGAGGAGGAGTATGAAGTATACATGGTTAAAGCTTTTTGGCTTCATTGGGTTTCTAGGTTTTCTGGGTGTCTACCCATTGAACCCTACATTGTTTAGTTTTTTTGCTTTTTTTGCTTTTTTTCGATTCTCGAAGGTTATACACGACGAACGGTTTGAGGAAAATGTTAATAAAGCCTCTCGCAACGCACTGATCGTATTCGTCTTGATGTTTTCATTGGTCGTAATACTTGTAAATATTGTTCGAGATGATACATTACTGGCACTGTTGTATGCCCTTCATTTTAGTATTGTTGTGTTAGTGTTCGTATTCTCATTTCAACATTATGAAAAACAAGAAAGGTAACGATTATGGCTCTAACGACCCGGATAAAAGAATATCGCGCAAAGAAAAATATGACTCAAGATGAACTGGCGAAACGTGTTCATGTAAGAAGAGAAACGATCAGCCATCTTGAAAAGGGGAAATACAACCCTTCCTTAAAGCTGGCTCATGATATCGCAAAGATATTAGACGGGAGTATCGATGAGTTATTTATATTTACAGATGAGGAATGATTATTTTCCTGGTCAAAAACGATGTTAGAAATAAAAAATAGAGGTGAATATTATGGCCGATACGACAGTACTTTCTGTGAAAGACTTGACAAAATCTTTTGCTGGTAAAACAGTTGTCAAAGACGTCAGTTTTTCCATTCAAAAGGGAGATATATACGGATTCCTTGGTCCGAATGGTGCGGGGAAAACAACAACAATCCGGATGATACTTGGATTAATACATAAAACAAGAGGAAAAGTCATCATTAATGGATTTGACATGGATGAAAATTTTAAACAGGGAATCAATAATGTTGGGGCTGTTGTAGAAACACCAAAATTTTATTTGAATATGACAGCTGTACAGAACTTAAAGGTCATTGCTAATTTACATTCCCATATATCAGCTGCAAGGATAGATGAGGTATTGGAGATAGCTGGATTGAGTGAAAGCAAGCATAAGAAGGTCAAAGCTTTTTCCCTCGGAATGAAACAGCGGTTAGGAATTGCAATGGCTTTATTAAATGAACCCACCATTGTATTCCTGGATGAACCTACCAACGGAATTGATCCTCAAGGGGTCATAGAGACAAGAAGCCTGATCTCCAAACTTGCGCATGAACAGGGGATTACTTTTTTCATCACCACTCACTTATTATATGAAGTTGAGCAAATCTGTAACAAGGTGGCTATTCTACGAAATGGAGAATTAATTACAGAAGGCTATGTGAAAGAAATGCTAAACACCGATAGTGATATAGTGGAAATTCATACTGCTGCTTCAGATGATCTGCTATCTTTTATAAAAGACATTGAATATGTGATTTCTGCTGAGGCCACATCCTTCGGAATAAAAGCTGCCATCACACCTAACCATTCAGGTAAATTGAACAAAAAGTTGAATGACAATGGATATATGGTTCATTATCTCGTTCCTAAAAAGAAATCATTAGAAGAATTGTTCATTGATTTTACCGAAGGAGATGTATAATATGCTGGCAAGACTCATTAAAAATGAACTTCTAAAGATTGCTTTAAATAAAAAACTATATGTATTTATGGTTGTCATGGCGCTATTCACCTTTCTGCCTGCGTTTGAGAAGTTGATTGGTCAGGTGCCATTTGATTTAACCGGCCAAAACCTGCCAATGTATATGCTGACAACCCATGTAATGATTCTGCTTCCCCTGTTCGCCATCATTATCATCACCGATATGATTACGGATGAGTACGTAAGTGGTACTCTTAAACTGTCTTTGCTGCATCCGGTATCAAGGGCATCATTATTGACAGCTAAAATAATCAGCTTGTTCATTTCCCTATTATTTCTCTTATTATATGCAGCATTTTTCGCTTATTTGTTAGGCAGCATCATATGGGGATTTGGGGATAGCTTAGTCTTTGATGGAGTAGAATACGCCACTTTGGATGGCATAATAAAAACGGTTGGATCGTATATTGTATCCGCCTTTCCGCTGACTGCCTTCGGAACGTTTATCATGCTTGCAGCACTGTTGCTGTCAAGTAACGGCGGTGCGTTGGGGGTGTCAGTTGGATTTCTGATATTCCTGAATTTAGCAGGAGAACTTTTTCCTTTCTTGCGTCCGTATCTGTTAGTTGATTATTTTAGAGGGCTGGCAAAATATTTGTTCTTCACCGAAGAATACAACCAGGCGGTTATAGGTATTTTCATTATCGTTATATATGGAATTGCCACCTATATCATTAGCCTGATTTATTTTAAAAAGAAAGATTTGCTCTATTGACAGAAAAATTTTTGTCTAATATTGTATCCTCCCCAAGCCACAACCGGGCAGGCTATCTCATTTCACCTAAAGGAGCCTTCCTGTTGTGGCTGTTCCGAGGCCGACGGTCCATCCGGGGAAAGTTTTTACATAACAAAAAAGCTGGAGAAACTGAGGAAATGTCTTTAAAAACGACACACGTTAACTCATGCCAGATCTGCTATGAAAATTTTCGTCCGAATAAAATTGTGTACTATGTAAAAATTGATAACAACCTTGTCTGCGGAGCATGCGCGGAGGCTGCAAACAGCAAAGAAATTGAAGCCAAGATTTATGAGTGGACCGGCATGACTAAGCCTTATGCCAACAGACTCTTAGGCTCCAACTAATGAAAATGAAGAACCATTAGGAAGGGTAATGACAGCTACGCTGTTACTACCCCTTCTAATAAGTTTATAGAGGTAAACAAAAGTGGCTTTTTAAGGATGGAGAAATTTGAAGACCTTTATTTCTAAAATCATAACACTTTTACTTATATCAATTATTGGAAGTTTTTATTTTGTTATTGTTGTGTATCCTCCGCAAAAAGGTTTCAGTGGGGTTATCTATTACACGTTGATGATGTACCCTTTAATATTATTGTATTTGTCACCGGGGGTTCTGATTTCATACTTAGTAGATCTTATTAAAAAATATACTAAAAGGACGCATATCATTTTTTCAGTTGGAATGTACTTTTTTATATGTTCCCTCTTACTCTATATTCCTTTTATTATAATTCAAAAGGAAAACTCTACCCATGCAATGTTTTATTTTTTATTCATACCTGTTCTATATGGTGTTTCAGAGTTCTTTGTTAGAAAAGTAATATTTAAAAGTGAAGTAGGAACCAATAGAATGACGAGTTGAAATAAAATGTTTTAAATAAAAAAATCTAAAATATAGACCAACTGCAGCTTTGCAACTGGCCTATACTGTATCCAAAAAAGAAATGCTCTATCTAAGGGAGTGTACTGAACGACACTCCTTTACACTCTTCATAAACGTTTATTGCATCACTTTACTGCACAAGTGACGAATCAAAGCCGTCCTCTGTCACATACCCGTCGATGCTCCAGATGTGTCTTTGCTCTTGTTTCGCCTTTGCTTCCGCTTCGCGGAATTCATCCAGGTATTTGTCGGTTTCAGCCGATTCATCGGCCAACCGAGCGATTCCGTCTTGGAGCATCAGTTTGTTGAAGTTATAATGATCCGCATTATTTTCCATCCAGATGTAACCAAGCGTATGACCGTCCTTGTCTTTCTCGGGGTCTCCCCGCTCCAAAAGCGCCGGTGAATCTTCCAATCTCAGTGTCGTATATTTGTTCGATTCAAACCCATACATACCATCCTCGCTGCCATCCGGCAAAACAAGCTCCGGGGCGTCAACCAACAAGAGGTTCACCGTTTCTTCGCCATTCTCGCCCTCTACGACAATTGTGTCCCCGTCAATCACATGTACCACTTTCACTTCCTCTGTAATCTTCACAATTTCACTCGCCGGATTTTCAATGTGCCCGAAATCCTCCTCCAAATCTTCCGCAGTCGGTGCGCTTTTCTCTGTTTTCGCCTTGGTAGCCGCACCGGTGTTCTTGTCAGCCGCGCCGTCTGTTGCCGATGAATCACCGCAAGCTGCTAACAGCATGACGAGAAACACAGACAGCAGCACGTTTGCAGCCAAATTGGCGCCTGTTGTGCGTTTGCGCTTTCGCATTTTGACCCTCTCCCTTTTCTTTTGTCTCTATCTTTCGTTGATTCATAGACGCCCGGACCCACCCTCAGACTTGACGTTTTAAACCCTTCCTATTTTACCATAATATTGCACTTGCGACGAAAGGGACGCGAAACGCACCCCTTTCGTCCATTATTTCGGTTTTACAACCTGTTTTTTGCGTGCAGCTGCTGCCAGGCGCAACTGGCGGGCCACCTGATACAACCCCTAGGAAACGGGAGAAGTTCCTGTCCAATTACACAATCGGAAGCAAGTTTTCGTCACCGAATTCCGAAACATTGATTTTTAGAGGTTGGTCCTACACTAGAAACTTCTTAACAGCAAAAAAACTTCCGGTCAACAGACCAGAAGCCTAGAGAATATGAGGGGATAACTTGGTACTAGCCACTGATATCGATGCATTCCATATATTGGAATGGTATTTATATCCTTCCCTTTGTCGCAAGAACCAAAACCATTATTTGTAAAACCAATGGTCTACAGTTGGCCGTTTCTTAGCCATTCAAAAATTTTATAACTTCCAAATAACTGCACGAAGGTGAAAACTATCCAGATAAACACAAAGACTCCAGGATTTCCGTATTGTTTTAAGTCTGTCCAGTTAAGGACAATAAACAGTAAAAATCCGAAATTAACAAGGTAAAGGAATATGTGGGGAGCAATCCATAATACCCTTAGCTTCACGTTCATCTTAAAACCACCTTAGTCAGTAAGAATATGGTTTTTTAATCCTACGTTTATCTTGCTTGCATTAACAAATAAAGTTAACTTTCTTTATTGCTCTTTTTCCGATTTAAAGCCGCCATGACACTGATCAGACCTATTATCAAACTCGATGAAATGATAATGATTGCCGCAATATCCATACTCGATCTTCACCATCCAATTGATGAGATTCTCCTATAGAGGCATTATTGGTTTTAGAACCAGTTATCTTAATATGTATTTTATAATTGATTACATGGCTATCTAGTAAAGCTATTTTCAACGTATTCCCTGATTTTTTTCCATTCATGATCTTCTTTTCGGAAAGTCTCTACAAAAAGCAACTTAGCATCAGTCATTTCTCCGTCAATTTCAAAACTTACCCAAAATACAGCTACACCTTCTTCTTGCTGATTGATTTCAATTAAAATATCGTCAAATATCCATTTAGGATTTCTTCCTTGATATTGGCTATATGCATGCACCCAGCCTTTTTTCGCTTCATCATAGCCCCAATCTAAAGCCATTGCATCAGTGGCGGCCCATCTAACATTTAAATTCTTTGAATGATATGTTAACATCCTCTCCGAATTTAAACTATTCCAGGAATCTCTGTACTCTGCTAAAAAGTCTATAAAATCATTTAATAATGCTTGTTCCATCCAAAAACTCCTTTAATCTGCTCGGTTTTCTTTCGTTCCTTCCTCTTTTAAGACACTTTGCAATTCCTCAAACAACAATCGTGCCCCTTCTTCACTCAGCGTTATCTTGCCGTCCGCGAATTGGATCAAGTCGAACGATACCTTGCCGGTCACAGCACATTGCTCACGTGATTCAAACTTTTTAAGAATAATTCGTTCATCCTCAACAAATATTTCCAGAGAATCTCCCGGCCCATATTTAAGTACACGCCGTGTTTCGACAGGCAGCACAATCCTTCCCAGCGGATCCATTTTTCTCACAATGCCAGTAGATTTCATAATTTCTCCCCTTTCTCTTACAGGAATATTTTACCTGATAATTAGGATTGTTGTCACAATAATTCACATATTCCTTTCATCCTACATAAGTGCTCTATAGGAGAAGTTATACTTCCGGTTTTTAACTTTCGTGACACCTCTATTTGCGACTGGAGAATTTCCATTTGGAATAACGTCATATCAGGATAATTGCTCACCAAAGAAAACTTTCACTTTGCTGGATCGTATACGTATCCTAGTTGGAGATAAAGTGAGGTGGTTGGATGTATTGGGAACTAAGGATTGAACCATTTCCGGTCTTTTTCAAAAGTTTCCTGATTTTTTTCTTGTAAACACATCGTATTTCATAAGAAGTGCGTTCTTTCTTGTTCTAGTTGGGGGAATCTTTACCATCTTGGAGAAGACAAACATAAACGCCATGAAGGTTCATTTCACTATGGGGATTGGCTTAATCGTATTAGGCTTTTTGATTGATTATTTAACGGCATAGGAACGTTGAAACGCTTGTTTATATCAAGAGTTTCACTCATCATAGGAAATCCCCAATTTCTTTCAGTTTATTTTCTAAAGCTATTCTCCTTCTGCGTACTTCTTCCTCTTCCTTTCGAAGATTATTCACGTGATCGGTCAGTTGTTCTAATACCTGATGAATTAATTTTTTGTCGCCACACTGATACGCTTCCTTTAAATTGAATATGATTTGGATATCTTTTAAGGATAATCCGTATTCCTGTAATTCCTTCACTACATGAAAGTTTAAGATTTCTTTCTCCCCATATTCTTTATGATGATTTTCCCACTTTGGCGTAACTAAATTTAAGTCTTCATAATGGCGAACAGTATCTTTAGTTGTATTGAGTAATTCGACGAATTTTCCAATTCTCAATTCAGTCGCTCCCTTTAAAAAATTCCTTGACATGGGGTTAACCCCACATATTTAAATTACTATAAAATACCTTATTGGGGGTAATTTTAATGGCTTATTTCTTGTGGATCGGCGTTTCTCTTGCTATTGTATATGGATTGATAAGTGCATTAAGCGGAGTCGTTCAATTTAAAGAAAGGCAAATACCGATGTGGTCAGCATTACTGATAACAATAGTAGGAGGGACTCTTGTAACTTCTGCCTTATTCCTTTTAATAAATCCGAAAATGATCATAATTTTAATTCTTTGTTTAGTATTCATGCACGTCGCTGCAATCGTAAATGGTTTTCATCTTTATGGAAAAATCAATCTCATGCATCACATCATTCGATTTAGTCTTTCAGCTGTCATTATCGTTTTGCTATGGGGCTAACAACAGAAGCTATATCACGAGACAACTCTCCATTCAATGCCCACACCGGAATAAGGCACTGAATGGAGAGTTGAATTTCCTTTCCTAATTGTGAATTTTGATTCTTGCCAATCCAAAGAACAGAAACGGAATTACCATTATAGAGATAAAAACAACCTGGCTAATAAAAAAGCTTATAAACCCCAAGTGCGACATCATTCCAGTTACGATTAAAAATAAGGTGATGACGCCGTTTGGAATCATTGAAATCCAAACATCCCGCTGTGTCACCTGTTTTTTTATAAACTTAAACCTAAATAGTAATCCAAGAATCGCCCATCCAAATATGTAAACAACACCGACCAGGATTACACTATCCAGAAAAGACGCCGTTTTCCGAACTTCTACTCCGAATGAAATATACAAAATGGACGAAACAATTATAACAAGATTATATGTCGTTAGGAATAATACTGGTTTCATGTATCTATCCTTCCTAATAACAGATTGCTGTTTACTTCAATAAGAAGTTAGAGGATGTGGATGTTAATGAACTCGAACTCGACTGTTAATCCCTAAGTGCATTATTTTTACATATCCTCATTTCTTTTTTGGGATTAAATAGGATATGAGAATTACAACAACTCCAATCCCAACCACACCCCATTTTATAACATTAAGACCGTCAAGTGTGATTACAGATAAGTTCCGAGCTACTCCTGTTACTAGCAATAGCAAATATAAAAGAAAGGCCAGCATGACAATTCCAAAACCAATCCACTGTACAACTTCTCGCTTGCTGTTATTTCTGTTTTTCAGAAAGCACACGCCCTTTCCAAAAATTCAATTCAACCATTGCTCCCGCCTTTCATGCATAAAGCTATCCTCCAAAGGACCAGCCATACAAAAGGAAAAACGTGAAACCTGCAAAAAACATACTTATGATTAAAGTAATAATGGGAATTACCTTTCTTTTCCCCATTTCTTTTATAATGCCAGTGGCTCCAAAGATAAGTCCAAATAAGACCATAAACGGTGCCAGTTGAATAAAATTCACAATAGCTCCTAACCCATTATCGCTCACTGAGGAAATAATAAAATAAATAAGTTGAGCAACAAACAAGGCTGATACGACAATAGACAATCTCCCGGAAAAAGTCTTCGGCATAAAGAGACTCCTTTCAACCGTCTAACCTCGTATTCTACTTCGTTTATTACCCTCCAATTCTTTAATCCGTTAGCACAACAAACGATAGCGGTATTCGATTCCGATTATATATAAATACACTTGTTCGTCTCTATTCTTCTATTGCACTTTAGCTTCTTCATAAATTGTTCCGTCCGTATCCATAATCACAACTTCAGGTTGAATCCGGTCAAGGCCGATCATCACCACCGGGTTTTGCTCAGGTGACTTGTTATAAAAGGTCCGCACCTTGATTTCCGTTGTATTTCCGTGTTCGGTCACATCCATCACTTCAATGTTATTGCCGGCCATTTGTCCGCCTAACGAGAGGACAACGCCTTTGTTTCCTTCAGAAATGGTGAAGGTTTTATATCCCTTGATTGATGGATTTTGCTGCAGCTCGTTCATGTAGGAACGAATATCGGGAGCCGAATCGTAATGCGGCTTTTTTACAATCCAGTAGTCCACTTGATTGAAGTACATGACAGCGCTATATGAAAGAACAAACAGAACAATAAAGGTGGAAATGGAGAGTTTCCATAATGAACTTTCACCGATAAACGCCATTAAAATGGATATGGTGATGATGCCAAGAGCCAACACTCCAAAAGGCATCCCTTCAAAACCACCGATAATGAGGATGCTTCCAAGTAACCCGAGTACCCCTAACACCAGAACAACAAGCACCCTTTTACTGTTTTTTGCTTCTTTAGAAAATAAATATGTAAGTCCGTAAACCCCAAGGCCGATGATAAGCCCGATTATGTACATCCAGATAAACAAAACGGCACTCCCCCTTAAACATTGCATATTCTTTTTACTTTTCATCCTGATGGACAATGGCCAAAGAGGCAATTTTATTGCCATCATTCCATACCATTTCCTGTTTCTCATCCACAAAAAAATGATTCCTCATGATAAAAAAACTACACAGATAAACATGCCGATTCCTGAGTACTCATCCTTTAATCAAGTTGTATTAATAAGGATAGCTGCCATCATCAGGATAAGGGACCATATAATTCTTTTATAAATCCACCTTTCCCTTGTACACCTATCCGGCTTGTAACGTGTTAATCATGATAGTGAAGCGTCTTTGTCTTTTTACCCTGACTCTTTTTCTTTATTAGGATTACTGCAATGATTACGCCTATACTCAAGATAAAGAGCACCGGTTTATATAGTTCATTTTTAACATAGGTGAACTTGAGGTGGTTTTCTTTATACGGATCGATCTTCCATACTAGCGTTTCTCCATCGTAATTTCCATTATGGGAAATAACCTTAAAAGGTAAAGACAGAAGAACGCGGAAATTTTCATTTTCCTGAAAAAAGCTTTGATTTACATACCCTTTAATAGATTCTTCAGGTATAGCCATGACAGCGTCATAGGATCCCTTTTTATAGAATGGTAACTGTCGTACACTGGCGCTTGAATTCCCACCGATATCAAACAATCCAAAATGAATTAAATCTAAATTGGAATGGAAATCAGGGTAATTCACCCGAATTTCGATAATGATTTCTTCCTCTTGCTCATAAAGCTCATAATCATAACTAATAATTCCATCTCCTTTTAGATTGAGATAGAAATTTTCTATTATGTATTTCTCCACTTCCGCCATGGAATACTTATTTGCAACTGTTGCCACCATTTTCACGTCGGTAGATTCATCTTCACAAACGGTTATATAGTAATCTGCTCGGTTGAAGCCTGTTAGCAAAAACACCGCACAAAATAATAGAACAAATATATATTTTTTCATAGCACCCTTTTCCTTACATGTAAATGTCATTAAGCTAACCTCGTATTGACTCAAATCGATTGCTTCATTGTTCTTGACAGCTCCTAACCACTTTTGGAACTTCCCATTTTCTAAAAAATTTCAACTACTTTATCAGCTTCGGTCAATTCCGTACGAACCTTCTACGGTCCCTTAGAATCCCCCACCTCCTAACCAAATCCTTTGGCGGGTATAAATGATATCATTGTTGCAGGATCAATAATATGTTCACAATTGCAATAATTACTAATCCCCATAATACAACCTTCTTACCTTTTTCGTTTTTGTAATACAAATAAACAAAACTTACATAAATGATGGTGGCAACTGTATAAAATGTTATGCCGGAGATCAATTTATCATTTTTGTAATCCCCAAAAATAAAATGGAGAGTAGTTATGGGAAAAGCGATAACAGCAATTAGGTAATGAAACTGTTTTGTAGTCAAAATACCACTCCCTAATTTCTTTTACGTATAAACCCAAGTTATGGTTTCTTTCTTACTCCAATAGGATGAAATAAGCACTTTATTTAATCACTTTCTTACAGAATACTTATTTCTGGTATGTACGTGGAATAAATCCTTATAAATTTAAACTCTCTCTTATTTCTTCCTCACGATATATGACCATATAAAAAGCAAGATGAGGGAAATCAGCAAGTATCCTAAAGAGTGAATACTAACGACAACTCCCATTTTT
This sequence comes from Bacillus marinisedimentorum, assembly GCF_001644195.2. Classification (NCBI taxonomy): domain Bacteria; kingdom Bacillati; phylum Bacillota; class Bacilli; order Caryophanales; family Bacillaceae; genus Bacillus; species Bacillus marinisedimentorum. The sequence continues at coordinate 21,771 of NZ_LWBL02000005.1, forward strand.
CCATTAATGGCTTCTTAAAGGGCACTTAAAACATTAAAAACAACTTAAAATAAGGACAGCACAGCAAGGAATAGCCCAAGTTTAGGAGTCTTTTTTCGGAGTAAAAAATAACTGCCAGCAAGACCAAAAACGGTAAGATAAAATAATTTAATATCCAATTAACCAAAAACACCATAAACCTCCATTTACTTATTCGATCCATCCTAACTTGCTGTCAATCGAAATTTCTGCCTCTCTCAATCTCACGCCTCATCATAATAAATAAACCGTAACAACCAAATTGAATCCAGCTACAAGAAAGAGAGTTATTGCAGTCGCTTTTCGGTTTTCATTGAATTGGGAAACACCAATAAGCACGAGCATGACCCCTAATAATAAAAGTGCATAGGGCAAGGTTATATAGTTTCCGACCAATAAACTGAAACTTGATAAAATGACCACAACCAATGCCAGAATAAACGTAGCGACTTTCATTAATCCCCCTCATTTCCTCAATTAGCTTACGTTTCTTAATATGTAAAGACGATCAGGTCACAAATGGTGTACTACTTTTTCTTGGTCTTGCCCATCAAAATCTTTACCTAGTCCCGCTTTCAATAGTGGGAGGAAGTAACGATGCGGTTAAAAAAATGGATGATTTTTTCATTTTTTACATGTGTCATTTCACTTGGATATTTTAGCTATTCGGATTTTACGGCTGGTGATCATTTTTATGTATTATGAGGGATCGCAGTCCTACTGTTGGCTGCCAGTTGTTTCACGTCTTAGTCACAAAAACAACCATAAGGCCGATCAACGGGCTTTCGCATTATTATAACTCGCCATACCAAGGTAATTTAGAATCAGAATATAAAATGGATACACAATCAGTCCTCCAATGATCAAAAGCCCAGTGACAGGGCTCGGGACGTCTCCACCGTATGTCATTGGAAATAAGGAAGCAAACACATAAATAAAAGCAACAAAGTAGGGTGCCCAGAGTATAACAGTCCAAAAGTTTGCCTTTCTCCCAACCATCCACTTCTTTGTTAATGCAAAGAGGAATACGGTACCCGCTACCATTCCTACAATAAGTGTAGCGCCAGTCAAAATGTTTACCTTATTCATTTCCCATCCTGTTAATCTGCTGATTCTATAAACATTCACCATAAGTTCAAGAGGAACAAATACCATGATGGCGTACAGAATACTTATTACATTTAACTTGACGAAATATTTCATCATGTGCCCCCCAATAACTATACTGTTTGAGATTGCCGTCCAGTTCCACTAAAACATGTCAAACAGCCACACAATCAGATACATTGGGACAGCTACATTGATGATGCCTGGGTATCAATAAACATTTCCATCCTGATACTGGTTTCATTTTTGTTCCACCCCAAACTATGCAGAATTCCTTTTCCGTTTGTTCTTTATTGCCAGAACAGCAATTATCGCTACTATTACTAAACTATTTAAAAATAAAAAATACGCTATGCCAGCGGCGGTAATGGCAGCCCCCTGGCTATGTATCTGCCAGGAGTAAGCAAGCCCTCCGGCAAAATATAAGAATGGATACACAATCACCACAACCACCAGTGGTAAATTGGATTTTTTCATTTGGATATTGTTTATAAACCAATACCAACTGCCGACAACCAACACCAGTGCAGCAAAATACAATAACACCTAACACACCTCCTCGAATTGGAAAAATTTATATTTTAAGGATAGCATATTTACGATTATTTGATCGCGAAAAACATAAAGAAAGATTGTTGAACAAAAAAATCCCGATACGAAGACCGGGAACCAAAAAATTAAGGGGAGATTACTTCAGCAACCTCTTAAGACCATTATTGAAATGGTCTATTCTTAAGATGCAGTAAAGTGAAACAAAAACAATGATTCTATGAATCATAAAAGATTTTCCCTTTTTACGGCCCATTATTTTCCAATATTTGATAAAATAAGACTAAACACAAAAATAAAAGGGGCATAAAATTGAATAATTTTGAGGGGCTTTACTTACAGTATAAAGATGAAATTTACCATTTCGTATTGAAGTACACCAACTATGACAGCTATCTTGCAGAAGATATCATCCAGGAGACGTTTCTGCGGGCGTATACGTCACTCGGTCAGTTTGAACCCTATCAGATCAGAAAATGGCTCTATACCATTGCAAGAAACATTGCCATCGATCATTTCCGCAAAAAGGGCAGGATCATCCTGAAAGAGTCTGTCTTCTTCAATGAGATATGTGGAACCTTAACAGCTTCCGAGCCTGAAAAAGGAGTCATCATGAAGGAAAATACCGAGGAAGTGCTGGAAAAGATTTATTCCCTGCCGGAGAAACAGCAGGAAGCGGTGTTGCTGCGGGATATTTATAAGCTATCCTATGAAGAAGGGGCAGGCGTGATGGGAGTCAAGCTGAATAGCTATAAAACGCTGCTTTTCAGGGGCAGAAAGGCTATACGAGGGAATTTACTACATAGTAAAAGAGCTGGGTAAAAGAAGAATGTTTCATTATAAACAAGACTCGGAAATCACAGCCAAAACTGATACAAAGATTCCCATAGAAGAGGAGGCAAAAAGGATGAAGCAATTGTTTTCAAGATATTCACACTGGTTATTACTATTTATTGTCGGTTTTAGTTTTTCTACAATGTTTATTGATTTTAAAGCTTCTACACCTGATGTTATAGCGGTTATTTTAGGCGGTATAGGGCTTCTTTCTGTTGGTTATCTTTCTTTTATCGTAGAGAAAAAAATAAGAAACCAAAAAAGCTAAAAAGAGCAGTCCGGATTCCCCCCAAATTGCTTCTTGAAGCCTCATCCTATTAATTTTTACGATTTAATAAGAGCACCTGCTAACACCAATACAATGACAAACAACAAAATATTAAAAATAAAAACAACTTTAAACCAGGCATCATTCTGTTGATATAACTGAAGAAAGAACACATTCACCAATTGCGAAAGCGGCAAGACCGCCAACATAAAGACCCGTTAAAACATTAAACGTTAATGACTGCTTACGATCGTTGAGAAAATTCTTGAATACATTTCTTTAATAGTCTCTGGACTTTCCTTGTCATTGTATAATCCAAAATACCAATACTTATCTTCTGCTTCTTCCGAAGAGAGAAAGCCGATTGCATAGTGATTGCTGGTACCCTTTAGGTCTATATCTTCTTCATATGTTAAATCCCTTTCGATAAAAGAGCGATAAGACTTTGTTGCTTCTATATAGAAAAAAGGGAGATCCGAATTCAAATATATATCTGCATATTGGCTTCCAGAAGCTTTTGATAAATTTTCTTTTGTTATAAATACAGCATCATAGTTCGTTAAATCTTCTTTAAGCAAGCGGTCGAAGTTAATTTCTTCAAAGCTTATCTGGTTTTCTTTAACTTCTGGCAGTTCTCCAATAACTGCAATATTTAGTGGCCTGCCTTCGTACACTTTAAAGTCTGGTTTTGAAGAGCAAGCCGTAATTCCCAGCAAAAATAACAAAGATGATAGCATGAACATTAGTTTAAATCTTTTCAATTACTTCCCTCCTTTCCACTAAAATTTTACCATATAAAACCATGAAACTTTCTGTTCATTTAGTTAAAGAGTTACACTTCACAAAAAAACTCCTGTCATCGCTCCCTTTTAATACGCTGATTTCGAGAAATTTGTTGCTTTTCAATTTAAAGTTTTTGATGTGGTACAATGATGGCAATTAAAGGATTTTAACTTGATTCCTCATAAATAGAGTAAAAGGGGCAGGTAGAAACAAGCATTTGCTCCAGCTGTTTTTCGAAGGCCAAACGCTTGTCTATTTCAAGATTTCGGAAAGCACCTTCCTTTAAGGCTGTTTTCTTATACATTTGCCCCTAGCTACAAAAGAGAGTATTGACAAGAGTCCCTTACACTCTTTGCAAACACTATATGTAAGATATAATGCTAACTCTAGCAACTATAAGAAAAAACGTCTATCAGTTAAAAATGTCACTCCTCCACTAATGGCAATGTTTTCAATGGCTTCAACTTATCGGACTCAATATTAATAGCAACCAGACCCTCTTCCGTAGAAGTTTCATGCCATTCCCCCGGTTCCCATAAAACAACTTGCCCCTTTTTAATAGGCAGGGCTACACGGTCTGCACCTTTCACCAAACCTTCACCTTCCACCACTATTAACATCTGTGTGACGGTTGCCTCGTGTCCGCCGATCAATCCGCCTTTCGTGAGATGCATACCAGCTATTTGCATACTAACTTGATCTTCTAAAATTCTTGAAATAGGAGAAATGTAGAAATTCTTGCTTCCATAGGCGTCAACCTGTTTGCTTACTTCTTTATCGAATCGATATATTTTCATTTTCTCCTCCTTTAGAGCGCACTCTTATGTCAGTAAGGGATAACAGCAGTATTGTTACTCTGAACAGAAATTCTCTACATCAGCATCTACATAAAAGCCATCAACCACAATTTTTCCAGTGTTATATAAGGTCATGTCATAGTTGCTTGATGAAGTGTTTAGTATTGCTTTATGTCCTTCAGCCAGTTCTAATTCATGTGTTCCGTTTCTGGAACCATTGTTTACTTTCTCAACAAATTCCTGAAGAGTTTTCTTATCATCTATAAGAATATCAGTATCTGAATCCAAGCAATTAACAGTCATTGAATTCACTTGACCGGTGATAATAAGAGGTTCACCTGGATTACATGAAGTTAAAATAACAGTAACAGAAATCGTAACCAATAATAATAGTATTCGATTTCGTTCCATTGGAATAAGAAAGGACATTCTTCCACCCCCTACAGAACACCATTATTTATATCTCATATCTCCTACACCCTGGCCGAAGACAGTCCCCATAAAAAACAAGTAGAATACATTCCAATCAAAAGTAACCATCAGCTCAAAAAACAGTATTGATTAATACAATTTTTGAATAAGGACTTTTTTCTACCCCTTGATTATTCCTTCCTCAATACCATATCGAATCAGACCAGCATAAGGATCTCCTGAAATACCCAATAGAACACAAAAGGCTGATTCAGTCTTGTATCCTCGTTTTTTCAATGTAATAACCTGATTCTTCAGGGGTGGATTTTTTCTCAACAGTTCGTCTTCGATGAGCGTATGGAGATACGCATTCTGATTATGTACCGGCTGGTCCTGGCCAAACAATTCGAACATAAAACCCTTGAACATAAAATTGGCTTTAACCACTTGCCGTTCTCTAATCATCTTTTTTTCCAGTGTAAAGCGATGCTGACGGCCATATAGATCGTATAGCTTTTGTTGAAATGACTTTAATTCTTTTACCTCCATGATAATGTCCAAATCAGAACTTTCTACGTCGATACCGATTGGAATGGTTCCGCAAAGAACAGGTTTGTATAACCTCAAGTCTTCAAGTATCCTGAGTTCATCAATCGCTTTATACGCGTTCATCTGCTTTTGATTGCCTGTTTTCATCCTCTCAAACAAATGAATCACCGGATCAGTCCCCTTTGGTTATGCTGCTATTTAATCTTCATCTCTCGAACGAAGTTGGATATCAAGAATAGAATACCTCTACCTCATATCCGCATTTATAATGAAGTTTTAAGGATACATCCATAACTGGGGGCGCCTCCTATGGATCACCACTTAATGATATTTCACAAGCCCTTGTACTCACTATTGTTAAAGAGTGAGAAATAGCGTTAGGAACCGTATACCGTCTAATTATCAGAAACGAGCAAGCAAAACAATCAGATTCTATTCTGAGGTTCATCATCCTGACGACACAGCATTAGAGCTAGTGCTGATTAGATAATCACTTTCTAATTCAACAAAATAACTAAGTGGGTCGGAGCAGTAGGCATAAGTCTTCTGCGGGACTAGCTAACAGGGAAGATTAATTCCAGGTCTCATCCAATTTGCCAGAATAGAACTCTATTGCTTTTTTATAATTCAGATTTCTTCATTCTCTGTTGTATTTATCAAAACTTTTAATAATAGTTCCATTGCCTTTTCGTGCTTTTTTAAATTATATAGGGTCATCGCATAGAACACTTGAATTGCTCTATTATTAGGAAATAATTCAATTCCCTTGATAAGAACGTCCTTAGATTTCTGGTATTCTCCTAATGTTCGATAGGTACTGCCTAATTTCAATATTGCCCCTTCCAATTCTTCAGAAGAGAGCCCCATGTTTATTGCATTTTCATAAAAGAAGACTGCTTTCGATTCGTCTCCTACTAAATCAAAACTCCAGCCACACTGATAGTTAATTGATGCATTATCAGGGAATTCCTTGGCCAGTTGTATAAGTAAGTCGTTAGATTCTTCATTTTTACCGCTTTTTCGCAACTTAAGTGCGCTTTCTAAATCTAATTGCATCTTCATCATCTCCACTATCTTATTTCTCTCTATTCCACGAATGTTATTATGGCCAATTCTGGCATTATAACTTCTTTCCATTTCACCTTATAAACTTCCTTCTCCAATTGCTTTTTTTGTTGTTTTCGTCATGTAAAAGGTCTTCCTTCCATGAAGTCACTTGATATACAAAGTCCCTTACATAGAAAAATGATATCGTTCAGTACACTCCCGTCAATCCGACACTTCAATCATAAAGAAGAAGCAGATATCTCTACCTGCTTCTTTCAAAGATGTGAACCTTATTTTCCAAAAGTCCTCAACGTGAAATAACTTTATTCAGGAGTTTGAAACCAGAGATACTTAATCTCTTCCAAATCCAGCTGTAGAGTACAGAAAAAGCTAACGTCCCTAAAAGAACCATACCATTAAAGCTGGATGTTACCGATGGCCCCAGTATAGGAAACTTAAATCCATACAATAAAACACTTATACCCAGTGTCAAACACAAAGCTGCAAATGGAATAATAATTATGCCTCTCTTTAAATACTTAAGGCCAATGCCTAAACTGAGTCCTAATAATCCTGTAGTAAAGGTGAACACCAAAACCTCACTTGGCTGGAACATCGCCAAAAGAAAGATGGTTGTGAAATAAGTCATCACCCCTATTCTGAGTGCCAACAGGCTGGCAAGCACAAGGGGACCGGTGCTCATCATACTAAGCACATAACCAAAACCAGTGTAAATACCCGCAGATTGAAAAATAACAGCTATTGACCCTAAAAGTGCACCAACTACAAGCCGCATTGTGTTGGAATAGCCGTCAATAGTCGGAATGACCCCATCTTCCGCACCACTCGTCGTTGCTTTCTTGAAAAATGTCCGCATCTTACACCCCCATAATAGGCAATGCAGCTAGAAAAAAGTTTATGCTGGGAAATGATGCAAACATTTTTGTACATAAAATGTTAAGGAGACCGGAAAGTCAATATGTACCGAAATCGCCCCTGGCATGAATACGGCACGGAAATGGGCAATGCCTTGAAAAGCCCTGATTCGTGCTATTTGAACACGCCTAATCATACTCTTTTAAAAGAAGATAAGTAGAAGGGGTGTAAAATCATTTGAGCAAAGTTAAAGTCAGATTACGTCCCATCGTAAATCGAATTAATTTGCCTACTGTACTGAAAACAGCTGTACTTCCGGGTGACTCCATGGAAAGATTATTTATTGCAACCCAGACAGGGGAAATCTTTTACATCGGTAATGGGGACATCAGGACTTTTTTGGACATCCGTCCGCGGATCATAAAACTGGATGGATACGATGAGCGCGGATTGCTGGGCCTGGCGTTTCATCCGGAGTTTTACTATAACGGCTTGTTTTATCTTTATTATTCAGTTGCCGGAACACAGGGCCCCGGTGCTCTTCCTGACTCTTTTAAGCCTGATCCGTGTGACCCCGAGACGTTAAACCTGAGGTGGACAAACAGGGATACGCAATATGATCATATCGACACAATTGAAGAATGGCGTTTGACATCGAATGGCCAGCCCCGAAAAAGACGGACATTGCTTAATTTAAGAAGGCCCTTTTACAATCACAACGGTGTCAACAACTTAACCTTTTCACCTGAAACAGGAAAACTTGTGTTAACAAGCGGAGATGGCGGATCGGGCTATGATCCTTTTAATTTAAGCCAGGACGAGATGGAAATCGCGGGTAAAATTATTGAAATTGATGTAGGCAAACATACATCTATCGAAAACCCGCCCGCAGCCACACGTTTTAATGAACTGCCTGCACCTATTCAGGAAACACTTACGGTTATTGCCAGAGGGGTCCGCAATATCCCGGGGATTTCTTATCAAAGGTATGGCAATCAGTATATTAAATATGCCGGGAATGTCGGGCAGGATCTGGTAGAGTCGATTTTTTCATTTGTTCATTATAAACCGATACCGGTTACCCAGCTCGTTCAAGCTTCTTTAATGAACGCTGAACTTGATCAGGAGGGACTGATTAACTTCGGCTGGCGGGGATGGGAAGGTGCTTTTCCCACTTCAATTGTGAGGAACTGCTCTGCAAATGCGGATGTGGACGAAAAGATTATCGTTTATTACAACGAAGCCATTAAAACGTCAGTAAAGCGAATTCAGCCTTTAACTAGTTGTTTTCATAAAGATCCCCGCCCCGATAAGTTTGCGGGAACTGCACTTACAGGCGTCCATCCATACATGGGGAGAGAAATCCCGGCTTTAACAGGGTCGGTTGTGTTTACCGACCTTGCCCGGAAGGATGAATCTCAAACTCCGGTTAAAGGAGTTTTAGCTTATACGAGAGTGAGGCCGGATTGCAAACTAAGTGATTTTAGTGTTATAGAAACCGATTATAATTTTGGCTCCGAATCTGCTTATTACGTTAGTCTGGGTGCGAGCCTGGGCCAAACCAGTTTATATTTAGGGGTTAATGGCTCTATGAAAGTGACTGACTTTAACCAGGGTAGTGTTTTTGAAATTGTTCCGTGATTAATAAACTCCCACTTATAGAACAACAATCAATTCCAAGTTAAATTCACCCGTTGCAAATTTCCGTGTTTCATATCATACCTCCTTTGCAAATTATATATAGCATGACTCAACCTCACACATTAACATCAATTTTTAAGGATCGCTCTCCAAATATACCGATTTGCATTTATAATAAAACTATAAGGATATATTTTTTCAAATGGAGGCGGTCCCCATGGATCACCACTCAATGACCTCACTGATCCTTGTGCTCGCAATCGCTTTTTTCATTCCGATTTTTCTCCAGCGCTTTCATTTACGGATGATCCCTGTCGTTGTCGCTGAAATTGCCGCCGGCCTGATTGTCGGGCAGAGCGGACTCAACCTTGTCCAGGAAGACCCGTGGCTAGAGCTGCTGGCCGCTCTCGGTTTTCTGTTTCTTATGTTTTTGAGCGGGCTTGAAATAAGTTTTGAACCGAAAGCATTCAAAGAAGAGAACGACAGCATAAAGCCGCATCCATTTTTGCTGGGCCTGCTGATGTTTGGATTGATTGTTTCGGTTTCCTATGTACTATCCCTCACCCTTGTCTGGTTCGGGCTGATCAAAGAAGCGCCGTTAATGGCACTTATCATTACGACAATCTCCCTTGGTGTCGTGCTGCCCGTCTTAAAAGAAAGGCAGCTTCTCGGGAACCATTACGGACAGACCCTCCTCATGACAGCAACAGTTGCTGATTTTGCGACAATGCTGCTGCTTACCGCTTATTTAATGATCCGTGCTGGTGAACCGCTCAGAATTCCCCTGCTCCTGCTTCTGTTTATCGCGATGTTCGTCATTTACCGGTCAGTGAAACGGACCCTTCACATCCCTTTTATTGACAAACTGATGAAAACAGCTACCGTCCAGCTTGGCACAAGAGGCGTTTTTGCCCTTGTCCTGCTGTTTGCCGGACTGTCAGAACGCCTTGGTGCGGAAGCGATATTCGGTGCGTTTTTAGCCGGTATCATCATTTCCTTGCTAAGGCCGCAGCAGGAGTTCCGGCATCAGCTTGATTCATTCGGCTACGGTTTTTTGATTCCTATTTTCTTTGTGATGGTAGGGGTGCGGCTTGACCTGCAGGCCATCATCGATAATAAAACGGTTTTGCTGTTAATGCCCGTTCTGCTCGTTTATATGTACATAGCAAAGCTGGTCCCTTCGATTGTTCTTGCCAGATGGTATTCATGGAAAAAAGCGCTCGCAGCCGGTTTGCTTTCGACTTCGAAATTGAGCCTTGTCATTGCGGCGGCACGGATTGCGTATGATGCCGGCATCATCAGTTCTGCATTGAATGGGGCGCTTATCCTCGTTGCGGTCACGACTTGTCTTGTTTCACCGGTCGCCTTCAACAGGTTGGTGCCAAACGAAACGCTTCATGTTCACAACGTTTACAGCATTATCGGAGCGAACAGCCTGACTCTTCCGCTCTCACTGGAGTTATCCAACAGTCCGCATATCGTCAAAGTCTACAGTGACCACCCGCTCAATCGCGATGAAACCCATAATTTTGAAGTTGTGCTCGTTTCATCTTTTCAGGTTGAGACACTTGAAAAGAAGGGTGCTTTTAACGCGGATAAACTAATTGCCGCTACTGCCGATGACGGTAAAAATGCGGCCATTGCCGGGTATGCCCGCGAACATGGGATTCATGACGTTGTCGCAAAATTGGAGAACTCATCTATTCAAGATGAGCTTGGACTGCATGGAATCCGTGTGTTTTCACCCGAAAAATCTTCCGCCATAGTGCTGAGAACACTCGTTGACCAACCCGCGATGCTGACTTTGCTTTCAGAGGGCCCGCATCAGATTCGGGAAATCCTGATCGGAAACCATTTTTATGACAACATGCTGCTCAAACAGATACAATTTCTCGGTGATGCCCTTATCCTCCATATTGTCCGGGAAGGGCAATTCATCCTCCCTCACGGCGATACCCGGTTGAAAGAAGGCGATCACCTGCTCATCTCCGGCAATCCGGACACACTTGATGATATTTCACATCACTTTGCGTAGCGGTGCCTGTCACTTGTCGGTATTTGTCGACAACAAAACCGCTCCTTCAGCAGTCTAGGACCCTGCCGGCGGAGCGGTTTGTCTTTGAATTTCACTTTTGATTTTCAAAATGTTTGGTCACTCACCAGAAACATCAATCCAGAATCGCTTAACGATATTGCCGTCTTCTTCAACGTAGTCATCGTCAGGGACACCGCCGTTATTCTGTATCGTTTTAGCGGAGGCAATGTTATCTTCATCGCAGACGACGAGTACTTTACCGATGCCAATCTCCCCCGCTTTCTCAAGGGAAAGGGCAAGCAGCCGTGTGGCATATCCCTTTCTTCGTTCGGATGGACGGATTCCGTAACCGATATGGCCGCCAGCATTTTTCAGCTGTTCCGTCAGTGAATGGCGGATATTTACAGCACCAAGCACTTTCATATCTTCACCTACAAGCCAGTAGGTCGAATCCGGCACCCATCCTTCAGGAAGTCCTTTTCCTTCAGCTTGATCCTCCAGGGACCGAATCATCGCTTCAAAGTCTTCAGGATCCTTGGAAATGACCCATGGCACCATATTTTCCCCGCTGTCCTTCCATTCGCGGTAGAATGAAAGATATGCCTCCTCCAATTCCATTGACGGCTTCGCAAGATATACGTGCTCCTCCATCAAACCGCCTCCCTTTTTTTTAGAATTGGCAATATCTTACCATAGTTGCGCACATATAGGTATATCGCATTTCATTAACATTTGCCTGGCAATTGCCTGGGAAGTGCCAGGCAATTGCCAGGCATTCTCTCCCCTCCCCCTTCATTTACCGTTTGGTTTTGGATCATAAGAGGAATGAGAAATAGTAGACCATTTTTAGGGAGAGGTGACGAGAAACGTGAAAGCAGCAGAGTTAATGGTGAAAAATCTCGAAGCAGAAGGCATTGAATATATTTTTGGCGTTCCCGGAGAAGAAAACATCGATTTCATGGATGCCCTATTGGCATCTGATATGAAGTTTGTTACGACCAGGCATGAAACCGGGGCGGCTTATATGGCCGGCACAATGGGCAGGCTCACCGGCAAACCCGGTGTCAGCCTTGCCACACTCGGACCCGGTGCGACAAACATGATGACAGGTGTCGCCAATTCAAATATGGATCTGTCCCCGATGATCGCCATCACCGGACAGGCCGACCTTGAGCGCCAGTATAAAGGGATCCATTCCCACCAGGTATATGACTTGAAGGAAATGTACAATACCGTCACAAAATGGAATACTTCAGTCGATGATCCGGAAATCATCCCGGGTGTTGTCCGCAAGGCGTATCACCTTGCAACGGCCGAAAAACCGGGCGCAACCCATATCGTCCTTCCGGAAGATATTGCGGATATGGATGTGGAATACAAAGAGCTTCCTAAAATGAACCACCATACATCTGAAGCTTCAGACAGCACCATCAAAGAAGCGGCCGACTTGATCAAGAATGCCAAACAGCCGCTGATCATGGCCGGTAACGGCGTGACACGTGGTGGAGCCTCAGAAGACCTCCAGGCCCTTGCTGAAAAACTGCAGGTCCATGTGACCCATACGTTCATGGGGAAAGGCGCACTCCCTTATACGCATGACCTGAGCCTGCTGACATCAGGGCTGGGCGGAAAAGATTATATCAACTGCGGATTTGAACATGCCGACCTGATTATAGCCGTCGGATACGATATGGTTGAATATCCGCCGAAAAACTGGAACCCGGAAGCGGACACGCCGGTGCTCCATATCGATACGGAGGAAGCAGAAACAGATGCACACTACCCTGTAAAACTCAACGTTGTCGGCGATATCAGCGCCAATCTCCGTAAACTGGCAGAAACAGCGGATAAACGCTCTGAAAAAAACGAACATTATGCAGAGCTAAGGAAAAAGATCCTGGACGAAATCGAAGATTATGCAAATGACGACAGCTTCCCGATAAAACCGCAGCGCATCATTTCAGACCTGCGTTCCGTCCTGGGCGAAGATGATATCCTGTTGTCTGACACCGGCGCCCATAAAATGTGGATCGCCCGCATGTATCATTGCTACAAACCGAATACATGCCTGATTTCAAATGGGCTCGCATCGATGGGAATCGCTCTGCCGGGAGCGATTGGAGCCAAACTGGCGAAACCCGACAGCAAAGTCGTTGCAGTAGCAGGTGACGGTGCATTCCTCATGACAGGCGAAGAACTTGAAACAGCAGTGCGCCTTGAACTTCCGCTTGTCGTCATGGTATGGAAGGATAACAGCTACGGCTTGATCGGATGGAAGCAAATGAATGAATTCGACCGGAAATCCAACGTCGACTTCGGCAATCCGGATTTTGTAAAACTTGCTGAAGCTTATGGTGCGGAAGGACATCGCATTGAGGATGAAAAAGAACTGAAGCCGACACTTGAAAAGGCACTGCAGGCAAATGGCCCGGTTGTGATCGAGTGTCCGGTTGATTACCGTGAAAACACCAAACTGACCGAGCGTCTCGGCAAAATCGTTTGCCGCAATTAAAATGGAAAAAAGATGGTCCCGTGCATACGTGCACGGGACCATCTTTTTTTAGCACCCTATTTATCTTTAACGTTTAATAAACGCAAACTGTTCAGTGTCACAAGCAAGGTTGCCCCCATATCCGCAAATATTGCGATCCATAGGGTGAGCCAGCCAGGGATGACCAGCAGCAATGCAAGTGCTTTGACGACCAGTGAAAACGTGATATTTTGCTTAATGATCTTCAATGCATTTCGGCTCAGCTTGATTGTATAAGGGAGTTTCTCCAGATCATCAGACATGAGCGCAATATCAGCCGTTTCCAGGGCAGTATCTGTTCCTGCCCCGCCCATGGCAACACCTACTGTCGATGCGGCCAATGCCGGCGCATCATTCACACCGTCGCCTACCATTGCAACCCGCCGATGGTTTGCCCGCATTTCTTTTATGAAGTTCAGCTTATCCTGCGGGAGCAAATCGGACTTGATGTCTGTAACACCGGCCAGGCTGCCGATCGCTGCAGCCGTCCGTTCATTGTCCCCTGTCAGCATGACGGTTTCGATGCCCATTTTGTTCAGCCTGTTGATGACTTCTGTTGATGTTCCCCTCAACTCATCCGCTGCAGCAATCAATGCCAGGACCTGTTTTTCGGTACCAAGGAGCATGACGGTTTTTCCGTCAGTCTGCATCTTTGTAATCTGTCCGTTCATTTCATCACTGAGACTGCCGTGCAATTCTCCGAACAGGCCAGGACTTCCGGCAAAATAAACCTCACCGTTTATTTCTGCTTTTACACCTTTACCCGTGATGGACTGGAAGTTTTCCACCGCTATTCCGCCAGTGTCCGCACCCTCTGCTTCAGCTTTTCTCATGATAGCGGAAGCAAGCGGGTGCTGCGATCCTTTCTCAAGGGCCGCCATTATTGTGAGCAAGTCTTTCTCATTTCCGCTGTACGCGATGAAATCGGTGACAGCAGGCACCCCTTTTGTCAGCGTGCCTGTTTTATCAAAGGCAATCGCTTTAAGCGCCCCCGCTTCTTCCAGATGAATGCCGCCTTTTATCAACACACCGTTTCTTGCAGCGTTTCCGATTGCAGTCACAACAGCGACCGGCGTGGACACGACAAGTGCACATGGACAGCCGACAACAAGTACGGCCAGCCCTTCATAAATCCATTTGCTCCAATCCGCCCCGAAAAACAGCGGCGGCACAATTACAATCAACAGTGCCAATGCGATGATGGCCGGGGTATAATACTTCGCAAATTTATCAACAAATGCCTGGGAAGGTGCCCGTTCCGCCTGGGCTTCCTCAACGAGATGAATGATTTTTGCAATCGTCGTATCTTCTGCCCGTTTTGTCACTTTCACCTCAAGCAAGCCTTCCTCATTCAATGTCCCGGCAAAGACTTCATCATCTGCATTCTTCGTTACCGGGACGCTTTCACCGGTAATGGCCGCCTGGTTTATCGATGAGATGCCCTTAACGACTATTCCATCCATCGCGAGCTTTTGGCCGGGCTTTACGATCATGATATCGCCCACTTGAATATCATCGACATGAATCATCATTTCTTCATTACCGCGGCGGATTAACGCTTCTTTCGGCGCAATGTCCATCAATGATTCGATCGATTGGCGCGCCTTATCCATAGAATAGCGTTCCAGCGCTTCACTAATGGCAAACAGAATGACAACCATTGCCCCTTCTCCCCATTCACCGATGAGGGCAGCTCCAATGATCGCGATCGTCATGAGTGTACTCATATCGAAATTGAGCCTCGTCAGGTTTTTTAACCCTTTTGTAAAAAGCGAGTACCCGCCGATTAAGATGGCAGCGGCATATCCGATCGTCGAAACGATATGCCCTTCCCCATATTGCTCGCCCAGCAGCCAGCTGACTGCCAGTAAAAAAGCTGATATATATACCTTCGTATTTTCTTTTTGTTTCCAAAACGGTTCCTGCTCAGCCGGCTGTTCATTCTCACGCCGCAATTTGAGATTTTCGAATGCGCCGGCCTTTTCGACGGCTTCAATCGCGGCACTTCCTGTCACCGTTATTTTGGAAGCTCCAAAATTCACTTTAGCATCAGAAACACCTTCCAGGTGCTTCACGTTCTCCTCGAACGTTTTCGCGCAGCTTGCTCAGGTGAATCCCTGTACACGGTACGTTTTCGTTTCTTGTGCTGCCGTTTGTTCAGACACTGGTCTCCACCTCCTCCTTGTGTTCCAGCGCAATCAGCATCAGCTGCCTGATATGTTCATCGTCAAGCGAGTAAAATGCCAGCTTCCCTTCTTTCCGGTATTTTACAATCCCCTGTTTATGAAGCGTCCGCAGATGATGGGATGCTGTCGCGACAGTCGCTCCGATGATATTGGCGACATCGCAGACGCATAATTCATCATTGCGGCATAGCGCATAGGCGATTTTTGCCCTGTTTTCATCCGCAAGCGCTTTGAACAGCCGGGCGACACCCGTTATGTTCGCATTTCGAAGGTCACCCTGTATCCGGTTGACCTTTTTTTCATCGTAACAATAAATATCGCAAGTATCTTTGCTGCCCATCTTCTCACTCCGTCCTTATTCAAATGCTCACTTGAATATAGTATATCTTATTACACTTATCAGTCAAACGTTCATTTGAATAAGTAAGGAAGTCGGTGAGAATACGGTTTGAGTCGGCTGTTATTGTTATTTTTAAACTCCGTCTTGTAACGGTCTGGAGCCACACGGCTTTTCATTTTGGGCAGTGCTGGCTGCTGTTATTTTCAATTCTGGTTTTTTATCTTTAAAAATTCGGCTTTTTTCTTTTAGGCTCTGTTAAACGCTAGTGTTGATTTCCGTTGCAGGTACTCGCTTTCAACCAAGGGCACAAGTGCGACATCCGTTTCTGCTTCCCTCCGGTCGCACTCACGGTGTCTTCTTTGCCGCGGGGCGGGCGGTGAGCCTCCTGATCGCTATCTCTCTTGCGGGGTCTCACCTGTCCCGCTAATCCCGCCGGAGTCTCGCACCTTCCACTCCAATCAACTAGTGAAAAAATCAACATTGTGCTTTAACACAGCCTTCTTTTAACAGAATCATTTATTTTGCAAAATCGGCCGTTTTTCTTTTTTTACATTACCGCCGGGCAGATTTCAAAATGAACTCGCCGACTGGCGGGCATTAAACGAAGACAAAGGCGCAGTTGCCCTTATCCATAGTCTTAAATTTGTCCACAGCCCCGAAACATTTCCTTGCTGGCCAATTTTCCACAACACAAAAAGCATGCAGCCACTCGACCGCATGCTCAATTGCATCAAACTTGTTTTATTTTCAGCGGAATTCACTCCTCATCCTCAAGCACCGGCAGCACAACCTTCATCGTCGTGCCTTTTCCCTCTTCACTTTCAATTTCCAGTTTCCCGTGATGGAGAACGAGGATTTGCTTCACAATCGCCATGCCAAGGCCCGTTCCGCCTGCACTACGGGAGCGCGCCTTGTCGACCCGGTAAAAACGCTCGCCGATGCGGGCGATGTCCTCACTTGAAATCCCCGGCCCGCTGTCCGTGATCGACAGCTCGGTTTCCCCGTCTTTTTCAACGAGGTCAACCTTGATCGTTCCGCCTTCAGGAGTATAGCGGATGGCGTTATCCATGATATTCTGGATGACCTGCTCGAGGCGGTCCTCATCCCCCATCACAATGACACCGTCATCAAGATTCGTTTTAAGGGGGATCTGTTTCTCATTAAGAAATGGTTCATATTTTTCCAGTGTTTCATTAATGAGCTGGGCAAGTGACAGCGGGGTTTTTTTCAAAGGATAGGACTGGCCTTCCATTTGGGCTAAATCGAGCAAATCACGGACAAGGCGCTGCATCCTGCCGGCTTCTCGGTTGATAAGCCGCAAATACTTCTTCCGCTCCTCTTTTTTTGAGACGACGCCGTCTATCAGTGCCTCACTGTAGCCTTTTACATAACTGATCGGCGTTCTTAGTTCGTGTGACACGTTTGCCAGAAATTCCTTGCGGCTGCTGTCGACCTGCGACAGCGCCTCAGCCATGCGGTTAAAGGACCCGCCCAGCCGTCCGACCTCATCGGAAGTATCTATTTCAACCCGCCTGCTGAAATCGCCGCGCGCCATATGGTGCGTGATTTTTTCCATCTCAGCGAGCGGTTTTGTCAGTTTGCTTATAATCTGATGCCCGACGATGATGGCGAGCAGCACGAATACGAGAATGCCGATAAACAGGAAAAGCTGGGGCTTTTTGAACACCTCTTCAATTGAAGCGATTGGAACGTACAAATAGATGACTCCCTGAAGCCGTTCGTCTTCAAGCAGCGGAATAATGACACCGGTGATTTGCCGGTCAAACCGCTCTTCAAAACCATCCTTCACGACAGCTTCGCCACTCAGAAGCTGAAGGCGCTCTTCCTCCCCGATCAATGAATGGTAGTCGATGTCAAAAGGGAGACAGGCGCTCAATTCGCGCGGATTATCGACAAGGAACACTTCCGATTCGGAAACGGAATTATACCATTCCACCCGGTCATAAAGCTCCTGCGGAATCTCCCCGCCTTCATACTCGCCTGCGAGCCGCTTCCCCTCTTCCAGCAGTGACGTTTCCACTTCCTGGACATACAGGTCTTCATATATATAATTCATTAATGAATAGGAAAAAATCACCGTCAGCAAGATGATGAAACTGATGGTAAAAAAGAGCTTCTGGTGAAGGGACAATGGAAATCGCTTCATGGCTTACACCTCAAATTTATATCCGATTCCCCACACCGTTTGAATGAGTTTGCCGCTGTCACCGAGCTTCAGGCGCAATGTTTTAACATGTGTATCAACCGTGCGCACACTGCCGATATACTCATAGCCCCAGATTTTTTCGAGCAGCTGTTCCCTGCTCAGCACCTGTCCCTCGTGTTTGATGAAAAACTGCAGCAAATCGAATTCTTTCAGGGTAAGCGATACGACTTCGCCATCGTTTTTCACCTTGCGTCCCGATTCGTTGATTTCAATCGGGCCATGCTTTTCAAACTTGCCGTCACTTATATGTGGACCCTGGGTGCGGCGCAGGACAGCCTGTACCCTGGCGCTCAGCTCAGTCGGGCTGAACGGTTTGACAATGTAGTCATCCGCACCGATTTTAAGACCGTATACTTTATCCCATTCATCCCCTCTGGCTGTCAGGAAAATGATCGGAATATTGGAATGCTCCCTTACTTTCATCGTAAAGGTGATCCCGTCCAATTCAGGCATCATGATATCCAGGATGATCAAATCAAAATGTTCTTTGTCCATCAGCTTGAGTGCTTCATTGCCGTCACCGGCTTCTATACATTCATAATGATCCTTCTCAAGATACATGCGGATCAATTCCCTCATATCCGGTTCATCATCTACAATTAATATTTTTGTTGGAGTCATTATCTGTTCGCCCCCCTGTAAATTAATTGGAACGGTCCCCGTCCCACTTTATACTGATCAATTATTTCGAGCGTGTCAGGATCTACCGAAAAAACTTCCCCGCTGTCATAGCTGGCCAGGTACAGTCTTTCTTCTGCCGATATGATTTCAAACGGATTTGCGCCAATTACAGTTGTATCGATAATTTTCTTGGAATCGGGATCGATTTTTCTTAACTCGTTGGACCCATGGCTTAAAACATATAAATGGCCGTTATGGCGGGTAAGATCTACAGGCATCACGGGTGCCTTAACTTCGGCTGTTTTTTCTCCGCTCCCTGCATTATAGACTGCGACCGATTGCTGCAGTTCAGTGCCTTCCCCATGGCCGCCGAGCCAGAGCTCGTCCAGTTCTTCGATAAGCACCCCGCCTGTCGAAGCTGGCTCAACCTCTATTTCCCTTGTCACTTTCATCAGGTTTGTATCAACTACAGAGACAGTCGGTTCGTGGAAGTTCACCACATAAACGATGTTCTCTTCTTTATGAGGTAAAATGGTAAGCGGTGACTTACCTGTCTTTATTTCACCTTCTTCATGGCCTGCCAGCGAATAAAATCTTAGCGTGTCATGATTTTGGTCAGCAAAAAGAACATGTGCACCATCACGGCTAAGCTTCGCATTGACAATCCCTTTTCCTGTATCCCACTTACCTGATGGTGTGCCCTTTTGCATATTGTAAACAAGAACTTCTTCCATTTTTGGCCCATAAATGATGAGTGTATTGTGATCCGGAAGCAGCAATGCCCCGGTAAATGGCTCTTCAAGCTCCCAGACAGCCGTATTTTCCCCATTTTCCGTGTTCGTGAAGGTCAAACGGTGATCCAGTATGTCTGCAGAAATGAGCACGGATCCATCCTTCGGCACTTTTGTAAATGTCTCTCCCTGACAGCCCGCGAGCATCAATATAATGAGCCACCACATAACATAATAAACCGGTTTCACCATCTTCCCCCTTTCTTTCCATACTAGCTATTATTATAACGGTGACTTGTGTGGATTGAGTGAAAAGTTTTCATCTGTTTCAGTAAAATTTCAAAGTTCCCATAAATGGCTTTCACACTTCAGACACATATACCTGTTATTCTATCATTGCAATCGTAAAAATATAGCAAACCAGGGGGATGAATATGAAAAAATGGATAGCAGCGATCGGAATGGTGCTGGTCAGCCTTATTTTTGCCGCCGGGTGCGGTACAAGTGATGAAGCAGGAAATGAAAAAGAGACAGCTGCAGAACAGGAGCAATCCGAAGAGAACGCCGGATCTGAAGAAGTCAATAGCGCTGCAGTTGAGCCGAAAGAACCTTCCGCTGATGATAAGTGCGCGTTTTGCAACATGAAAGTCTACGGTCAGGAGCATGAGATGGGCGCCCATACGGCTCAAATGGTTACAGAGGACGGAGAACATCTTTACTTTGATGATATCGGATGCCTGCTTAATCACGAACATGAAACCGATGGGGAGCCGGCTGCTGCATGGGTCCGCGACTATAACACGAAAGAATGGATTCCTGCAGAGGAAGCAGTACCGGTAAAGGCTGATATTAAAACACCAATGAAATACGGCGTGGCCCTTTTTAAAAATGAAGAAGATGCAAAGGCATGGGCTGAACAACATGAAGAGCTCCAAGCCATGCTGACTTCAATGGAAGCAGTGAACGAGGAAGCGAATGAACGCATGCAAAAGAAAAAGGAAATGATGAAGCAAAACGGCGAAGACGCCCATGACATGAACCAGGACAGCGATGAAGAAATGGACCATGAACAAGAATAAAACAAACACCTTACCAGCGCCAGGCTTGATGGATCAGCGAACACCTGGCACTTGACCCGCTCTAAAACCGGTTCCTAAAGGAGCTGGTTTTTTAGCCTAGGGTAAGGATATTGTTCTGTTGCATAACTTTGTTGATGCGTGTGACCGGTCAATGGGAGACAGGTCAGTCCCGGGCATGATGAGCGGGCAAGTCGCTGCTTTTGCGGTTTGGCGTGAAATGCCAAAGTTACGTTGCTAAACCTTCCACTGGTCTTGTGATGCACAGAATACTGGTGAGAAACCTGGAGGGCATGGCGTGAAACCTGGGCCTGGCCTTATGGTGCACAGAGATCACCGTGAAAACAGTTGGTAGTGCGTGAATAGGGGAAGTTACCGCGCGAAACAGATGCTGCGGCGTGAAAACCAGGAGACTTGGCGTGAAATTGTCCCCGTTCCGCGTGAAAAATGTAAAGTTTGGCGTGAATATACGAGCTTTTGGCGCGAAAACAGGTCCCGGCCGTATAGTGCACAGAATACGGCGTGAAACCGGGCTGGTCCGGCGTGAAACCGGGGTGGTATGGCGTGAATAGGAGAAGTTACCGCGCGAAACAGATGCTGCGGCGTGAAAACCAGGAGACTTGGCGTGAAATTGTCCCCGTTCCGCGTGAAAGATGTAAGGTTTGGCGTGAATATACGAGCTTTTGGCGCGAAAACAGGTCCCGGCCGTATAGTGCACAGAATACGGCGTGAAACCGGGGTGGTCCGGCGTGAATAGGAGATGTTACCGCGCGAAACAGATGCTGCGGCGTGAAAACCAGGAGACTTGGCGTGAAATTGCCCCGTTCCGCGTGAAAGATGTAAAGTTTGGCGTGAATATCCCAGCTTTTGGCGCGAAACCTGCCCCCCGCCCTATAGCACACAGAATACTGGCGTAAAATGGGTAATGTTTGGCATAAAAATACGAGCTTACCGCGCGAAACCTGCCTCTGACCCTATGGTGCACAAAGCACTGGCTTGATTACCCGGAGTTATTGCGCGGAAACGTCCTGGTGCCGCATAAAAAACTAAAAATCTGGTGTAAAATAACCCCGTTCACACGGGAAAACCCGGATTCTACGCAACAAACTTATGAAATTTTTAGAATATTGAAAGCGTTTTTATTGAATATATTTTCCACTGTTAGTATAGTTGAATTAGTAATAATACACGTAGGGGTAGATGTATTTTTCACTAAATTAAGGGGAGATGGGGAAAATGGAAAAATATCAGGTCGTAATCGTTGGAGGGGGCACAGCAGGATTATCCGTTGCCGCTCAGCTTGCAAAAAAGATGAATCCTGAAGGAATCGCGATTATCGATCCGGCTGACGAGCATTACTATCAGCCAATCTGGACTCTGGTCGGAGCCGGTATTTTAAACAAAAATGCTTCTATGCGTAAACAGAAGTCACTCATTCCTAAAGGTGTCCATCATATCCTGGATGCCGCAGACAGCTTTATTCCTGAAGAACAGCTTGTGCTGACAAAAGGCGGAAAGAAAATACAGTACGACTATCTCGTAGCAGCGCCAGGCCTTAAATTGAACTGGGAAGCGGTAAAAGGCCTTAAAGATGCCATAGGGAAAGACGGTGTTGTCAGCAACTATGACTACCGCTATGTAGAAAAAACATGGGAAGCATTGCAAACATTCAAAGGCGGAAACGCCATCTTCACCCATCCGAACACACCGATCAAGTGCGGAGGCGCCCCGCAAAAAATCATGTATCTGGCTGATGATGTTTTAAAAGAGCGGGGAGTCCGAGATAACACCAATATTATGTTCTATTCGGCTGATCCCGCCATTTTTGCGGTGGACAAGTACCGGAAAACGCTTGAAACGGTAATCGAACGAAAAAGCATCAAAACAAAATACCAGCATAACCTCGTTGAAGTCCGGCCTGACAACAAAGAAGCAGTCTTTGAAAATATGCAGACAGGCGAAACTGAAACGGTCCACTACGATATGCTCCATGTAACCCCGCCGATGGCGCCGCCTGACTTTATTAAAAACAGCCCGCTTGCCGATGCAGCCGGCTGGGTCGATGTTGATCAATATACACTCCAGCATAAAAAGTTTAAAAACATTTTCGCCCTTGGCGATGCGTCTAACCTGCCGACATCAAAAACAGGAGCTGCAATCAGAAAGCAGGCACCTGTCGTTGTAAAGAATCTGTTGAGCCGGCGCAAGAATGTGCCGCTCACTGCACGCTATGACGGCTATACGTCCTGTCCGCTTGTTACAGGAAAAGGAAAACTTGTTCTCGCAGAATTTGACTATGATAAAAATCCGAAAGAAACCTTCCCATTCAATCAGGCAAAGGAACGGTACTCCATGTACTTTCTGAAGAAAAATCTGCTTCCGATCTTTTACTGGAAAGGTATGATGAAAGGCAAAATGTAATTTACACCAATATGATTGCAAGTAGGCATAACGGACCAGGCATTCCCTTAGAGGGTTAATGCCTGGTTTTTACTCCTTACAGCATTAACTCTCTCATCGGTATTTTATAGCTCCCGCAACAGCCCCGGAAAAACCTCATCAAATCCCGTTCCGCTCAAATCTTTCCAGATCTTGATTATGCCCCATCGTCACGATGATATCGTCTTTATGCACGATGTCATCAGCTGAAGGCGATACAATAATGCCGTTTTGATTTTTCAGGGCTATGATTGTAACACCATATTTGGTCCTCGCATTCAGTTCATACAGCTGCTTGCCGTCGATGTTTTTATTTGCTGCAATTTCAACAATGCTGTAATCTTTTGAAAGCTCAATATAGTCTATGATCTTTTCTGATACGATATGGTGGGCAATCCGGACAGCCATATCTTTTTCCGGGTGGATGATCCGGTCTGCGCCTATCTTTTCAAGCACTTTTCGGTGATAATCGTTATGGACTTTGACCCAGACGTTTTTTATCTCCATTTCTTTTAAAAGCAAGGTTGTCAGGATACTCGCTTCGATATTCTCCCCAAGTGAAACGATGACATAATCAAAGTTTCTGATGCCCAGTGAGTTCAAGGTTGGTTCATCCATTACGTTTGCCTGATATGCTTGTGTTACGGCATCCGTATACTTATTTACTTTTTCTTCATTCTTATCCACAGCAAGAACCTCGACATCCAGCTTGCTTAATTCAATGCACAAATTCCCGCCGAACTGGCCGAGTCCGAGAATTGCAAATTGTTTCTTTTTCATCGGTCACCCTCTTTTCTGTCTGCCACAAACATCATTTCAATTATTCTCCAGCTTGCATTACTGTATCGGCTTAAAGCCATTTAACGCCCGCACCACCCCCTCTGTCAACCAAAAGGGCACCGGTGAATGTTACAGCCGATTTACATTTGCCGCCTCCTCGTTTATTGTCCCTTAAATGAAGGAATATAGACTGTGAACAAATTTGTTTAAAGAGGAGGTAATCACATTGGCAGAACGCTGGAAAACTGGAGAAGACGCACCTGAATCAGGTGATTACAAGTTTGAAAGCTATGAAGGTGAAAACGGCGATCGTAAGCAGGCTGATACCGACATGGTTGTCAACCTGGAGGAAGGCGAACGTTTTCCGCCGGTTCCTGCTGTACACGGTGCCGCATACTGGGTTAAAGCATAACAAAATAAGTCTGATAACCTGCTGTCAGCTTTTATCTGCTGATTGACCCTGAAGTAACCAGACGAATCTCTTCCCCCTTCCCTTTAATTATGGATAAATGGACAGGCCGATAAACGGCCTGTCCTTTTGATTTCTATAGAAAATTATTCGGCTCTCCTTATTAATATCTTAAATTCACACTCTGTTGTCTTACTTCCCTAATAAGAAAAACGCCCCTTTGCGGTGTTGCAGGCGTAAGCGGGGATGCCTGCTGGAAGGTGGTTTTTCCTTCCGGAGGGGTTCTCACCCACCGTTTATGACGATAGCCGCTGGCGCCTGAAGCTGGATGACCCCTTCTGGTTTTTTAACCACCTCGCAAAAATTTTATAATTTCCTTAACAACAAAAAACCGGACGATATGATGTCCGGTTCAACTCCCCATTTTTCAAGTGTTATTAAGCGGCCTGCTTTCCGGATTCGGCACTCTGACGCGCTGCACTCAGCAGCAGTACGACAGCCGTGATGATGTGCATGGTCATTCCGACGAATGGTATCCAGGCAATACAGGAGGTGACAATGCCAAGGATGCTGCCTGTTTTGTGTCCGCTGCCAAGCCCTTCTTTGCTGACTAAGTATAGTGTGATGATATGCAAAATAAGCATAATGAATAGAGGGGTATACAAAAAAGAAAGAACAATCGTACCGCCGATTATCGGGATGCCGAGCAGCGCTTCCAGAAAGCCGGTCACCCACTTCATGACATTTGAATTTTTCACTTGTCTTCCCTCCTGTAAAACTATGTACCTCTTTTACAATAATTCGGTATTCGTCTTTAACTCCCTTCTTTATTGTGCTGTTCCCAGTCCTTCCTTGTCATGCTGTACTGGGCCAGGTCATGGAAATGGTCATACAAGAACTCGCCATCACGGACGACGCCTTCTTTTGTGTAACCGAGCCGCTCTGGTATCGCACGGCTTTTGAGGTTATCAGTGCCGCATTGAATTTCTACTCGGTTTAATCCGTAATGGACAAAAGCCAGGTCTGTCAGCTTCCGGCAAACGTTTGTCATGATTCCTTTTCCTTGCCTGTCTTCAGAAAGCCAGTACCCGATTGCCGTCTTCCGGTTGTTCCAGTCAATGCTGAGGAATCCTGCCATCCCGGCAATCGCGCCTTTGTGCAGAATCGCCGCTTGAAATCCATCATTGGCCGCGTACTGTTTCAGCCACATCTCAATGACCGGCACGTAATCTTCTTCATTCTTCATGCTATCCACCCACGGCAGCCATTCGCGCAGATAACGGCGGTCAGTATCCACCGCTTTAAAGAGTTCACCAGCATCACGGTGATCCGGGAATTTCAGGGCGACTTCATTTTCAACTTCCAATAAAAACATTCTTTTCCCCTCCTGAAACGATATGTTCCATTATAACCCGGCAAGAAAAAAGTGACAGGAGGGGCTAACAACTGTCATGTTCACAGATATAGTTCTTCAATTCCAGGTTGCGTTTGACAAACTCGAAATATAATTATTTAAATCCTAATTTATGAGAGCCAGCCTATTCTAGAGATTGCCCGTTCCTTTCCGATGCAGGCATTCGCCTTCCGCTCCAATCCACTCAGTTATAAATACTCTATTCACTAAGAAACAATCATAATTCGATTCGTAGATTTTTTTACTGACAAACTGGTTCGGGAAAGCAAACTATCATACCCAGTCTGCCGTGCCTGTAATGTTGGGCCAGCTCTGATTATAAGAACGAGATGCAATCGGCCGTGCCTGTATTGCAGGCCCAGCTCTGATTATAGGCACGGAATCCAGTCTGCCGTGCCTATATTGTAGGGCCAGCTCTGATTATAAGAACGAGAAGCAGTCTACCGTGCCTGTAATGTTGGCCCAACTATGATTATAGGCACGAGATGCAATCGGCCGTGCCTGTATTGTTGGGCCAGCTTTGATTATAGGCACGGGAATCAGTCTCCCGTGCCTGTATTGCAGGCCCAGCTCTGATTATAAGCACGGGAAGCAATCTCCCGTCAGGAAGACACAATCGAATCAAAAAATACATCCTCCAGCCTCCGCCTTATCCCATCCTGGATGCTGAGCTCCTCTACTGTGCCTTCCACCAGGATTTGCCCATCCTTCATGAACGCAACTCTGTCGGCGACTTCTTCAACATCTGCAAGGATGTGCGAAGATAGCAAAATGGCCGTTCCCCTTTGTTTCTCTTCTCGCAGCATATCCTTGAAGATTTTAACCCAGTAAGGGTCCAGTCCATTTGTCGGTTCGTCGAGAATGAGGACGTCGGCCCCCGGAATGAGGGCCTGGGCAAGGGCAAGCCGCTGCTGCATCCCTTTTGAATAGGCCTTCACTTTTTTGTTCCGGTCCTCCCAGAGTCCCGTCTTTTTCAATAATTCTTCCACTCTGCCGGTCTCCGCTCCGGCCAGCTGCCCAAAAAAGGCCAGAACCTCATAACCTGTCAACACTTTCGGAAACAGCATCGCATCAGGCATGTATGCAAATAACCGTTTATATTCCCGGCTGTTGTTTTTGCTGCTGAACCCATTTATGAAAACGGATCCCTCTGAAGGGGCCAGCTGGCCGGTCGCCATTTGCATGACCGTGCTTTTTCCGGCTCCATTTCCGCCGCAAAGGGCGTATATTTCCCCTTTTTCAACTGTAAAGGAAACGTCGCCGATTATATTTTCACGGTTAAACCGTTTTTTTACTTTGTCTACGTTAATCATCGGTTTTTCAGCCACGATGGATCCCCCGTTTCAGTGAATAGCCGGCTGCGAGCAGCGGCACTGCAATCCATACTGCCGCCGCAGCTGCAAATGCAGCTTGTCCCCATTGACTGTCAGACCATATGGCAAGGTCATAAAGAGTCGGCCCGAAAATTGTTCCGCTCCCCATTGCAATAATCGTCCAAACCCTTACCAGTTCGGCGGGGTTGAGCAAAATGGAGATGGAAAAGAGCGGAATGATTATATCTTTTCCGGCAGCCATTGACAGGCCGATAACGCCAAATTCGTAAAAAAGCACAAAAACCGCCCATAGGAGCACGCTCAATCCAAGTGCGTGAAAACGCGTTTTTGCAATCGTTCCCGCTGCAAATCCGATAGATAAAAACATGAGGATCAGCAGGACGGAAAACGAATAAAACAACAGAAAAAACGGCAATGAAACGCTGCCCCCGCCTATCGCTGCAGCTCCTCCGGCAACGCCGTAGCCGAAGCTGATCACAGCAAACAAAGCCAGAAACATGCCGATATACTTCCCCGCAATAATTGTTCCTGTCTTGACTGGATACGTAAGCAGCAGCCCGAGCCCGCCATCTTCCTTTTCACCGGCCAGCGCTGTGCTGCCGGCAAGCATAGTCAGCAGCGGGATAAGAAAAAGGGAGACATTCAAGAGGCTGGCGGTCGTCCGGTTGAAACCTGTATATCCTGATTCTGCGCCGGCAGCCCCAAAGGTTGTAATGATGACTGCGAGAAGCGCGAATAAGAAGGCAAAACTGAATATCCATTTACTGCGCAGGATGATGCGCAACTCCTGCCTGGCAATCGTCCACATATCAGTGGCCTTCCCAATCAAAATCTGTTATTTCCTGATAACTCAGCAGCCGGCCCTTGCCTTCGTGTTCAATATATTGCTTTGCCTTCTCTTCCGATTCGAATGACAGCACACCATAAGCCATCGGCGTCCAAAAATCTTCATCGTAGGCAAACCCCGCTTCTTCGAGTTCAACCCATTCCGCTGTCTCCACATCACGGACATACTTTTTCTTGATTTCTTCCTCCTTGCCTTCCCCGTTAATATATTCCATCATGCAGCCGATGTCATCGAACTTGTGGACGGTCCCATCTTCGAGAATGAGCTGTGTCGCATAATCGGTATGGGCAACCGACATATTACAGACGATACATGCATCGATATCAGGATTTATTTTTTCCGGTTCATAGCTCTGCTCTTTTCCACAGCCGGCAAGGATAAACAAAACTGCAGCAATCATCACGATTCCAACCTTTAGAATTCTCATCTTTTCACACTCCCATACACAATTGCACCCGTTAGCAACAACAGTATGATTGAAAGGATGCCGATCTGCCATCGGTTCGGCCCTTCTTGAACTGTGTCCTCTTCTTCTCCCGGCGGATTTGTCAGCGGATATCTGTCCACACCTTTTTCAGACGCAAGGGAGGGCATCCATTTCTCAGCAGCTGCCCACATTTTGATTGCCGGGCTTTCAAAGTAAAACTGCAGCTCAGGGTTTTCAAAAACGAGCCGGTCATACATCGTTCCAGATTCATACGGAATTTCACCGATGCCGTCTCCATCTGTATCGAATCCGCGGTAATCATCCCAGTAATTCCCTGAAGAACCGTCATCAAGCGGTTCTTTCTGTTCCACAATTTTCGTCTGGACGACATTGCCGGTAAACCGGTTTCCACTCACCATGTTTCTGCTGTTTTCGTCTTTTAAGTGGATGCCGATATGGTTTCCGGCAAAGAGATTCCCTTTGATGACACTATCCCTGGCATCCTGCAGGCTCAGCCCAGTGCTGTTATATTCCACTCTGTTATTCAGCAGCTCGATCTTTTCCGAATCGAAGATAAGGACACCATACCCCCGGTAATTTAACTGGCGGGTCACCGTGTTCCGCTCGAACTTAATATTTTTCGTTCCCATGACCATCAGGCCGGTTATATTTTCAGACAGCGTGTTTCCCTCAGCTTCGCCGCCTTCTGCGAACATCAAGTGGAGACCGTAGCGCGAATCGCTGATCTGGTTCATTTCAATTTTGCTCTCTTTGGCAAAATCGAAGTAAATGCCATCCTGCATGCCTGTAATTTCATTCCCGGATGCTTCATTGCCGGATCCTTTGAAAAGGTGAATCCCGTTGCCGCGCCTGGAAAAATGGACAGGATAACCGTTTATCCTGTTATTCCGGATGACGTTGCCTTCGGCTTCCTCTACGTATACGCCAAAATGGACACGCTGCAGCGTGTTGTTTTCAATTACATTGTGTGCTCCGGATACATGGATGCCTGCATCATTCCCAGTCTGTCCGCTTGCCAAAAGGGTCAATCCCTTTATAATCGTGTGATCAGAGATGATTTCTATGATGCTGCCTCTTCCGCCCCCGTCAATGACAGCGCCCTTCTCCCCTTCAAGGACCACCGATTTGGAAATCGTCACGTTTTCGCGGTATGTCCCCTTTTCCAGCACAATCCGGTCACCGGTTTCCGCCTGATCGACCGCCTGCTGAACCGAATCGCCCGGCTGCAGCCTGACAACCGATTCGGCACCAGCCGCCGTTGTCTGGAAAAAGAATGAAAACACGAAAAGAAAACCGCTTATCAGAACAGGGCTCAATTCAACGCCTTTTCTTCTTTTAAATAACTTTATTATCTTCATATAATCTACCATCCAGATATTGGTCTAGCCACAGAATAGCAAACAATTGTGAAAAATCCTGAAAGTTTGTGTGAATAAAGATTTGCACCGTATTTAATGTGGTTATAGGGTAGTGTCTGCAGTGGAAAATCGTTTTATTTCCTTTTCGACTAGATAACCATTAGTTTAAACGGCGCAAAAGAGGATGTTGTTTTGCACTTGATGAAAGACGCGGCGGCGAAGGCGACACCGTGAGTGCGATCGGTGGGAAACAGGGACGGATGCCGCACTTGTGGCACGTAGTGTAAGCGAAAGCCTGCAGCGGAAAGGTACAGGTAAGTTCCAGTAGACACTATCCTATTCATTCCGCTAAACGGTACTTTAGTTGAAGATGACATTGTTTCGAATTAGAAAACCGACTCCGTTAATTGAGTCGGCCTTCTCTTGCTGATGGAGTTATTCTAAGGCTTTTTCACTTTGTGATCTTATCGGAACCCCTTGCTGTTTTACCAGGTTCATTTTCATTTCTTGCTATGTTTTGTTTATCCTTTTGTGTCTTCATCATTTTTGTATTCTAAAATATCCCCAGGTTGGCATTCTAATGCTTTGCAAATTGACTCTAACGTTGAAAGCCTGATTGCTTTTGCCTTTCCATTTTTCAATATTGAAAGGTTTGCCATTGTTATTCCAACCCTCTCAGAAAGTTCCGTCACGCTCATTTTCCTTTTAGCCAGCATCACATCAATGTTGATTATGATTGCCATTGGTATCACCTCAGACCACTAAGTCATTTTCTGATTTTATAATAATCGCCTCTTGTAAAAGCCTTTGAAGAACAGCAGCGAATACTGCGATCACCATTGAAGCAAAGATAGGGACCATTCCGACTATTATGAGACCCGGGGCATCGTCCAGCTCTGCTGCGAGAAAAACGAATGGCATCATTATCACATAAAAGGCACTGATTGTGATTGCACAGTATTTTATATTCTTTAAAGCTTTAACAGAAATTTGGGAGAAAGCTTCGTTCTTATCAATATAACTTAAAAGCCTGAACGCATTAAACAATGCAATGTAAAACGGTATTACTGTTACATACAAACCTGCTACTATGGGATACAGTATATAGGCATAATCGGGATTTACAGGATGATCGGCTAACCAAACCAACCCAAATACACTTAACGCAAGAACTGGAGTCCCAATAAGAAAAACAGCTATCTTTAAAAAAAGGGGTGAACCATGTTTCATAAAAAGCACCTCGCTTATTTAGCGTTAATATGATTTCAAGACATTATTTATCGTATCACAATAAATAATTATTGTTAATATATTCTTCTTTGATATCAAAAATCCTCTTATCTTAAAAAATGGGCATGTTAAAGGTCAATGCTGTTATTCAGCAGCAAAAGTATAACTCCCATAAATTTGGCTCATTAAACTCCCTCTATTAATTACACTTTTCTCTTCAATGGTTTCCATTCTTTTTGTATTTACTCTGTATGGCGAATGATCAACAACAAACTTTAACCATTCCACTAACAGGTTCGGTTTTCAGCGTAGTGCTGAGGGAGATCACTTCATCACAGCTGTTCTTTGTTTTTTGCAAAACATGAAGTTACAACCCTCAAAAGCCCTAAACAAATGCAGTCCGCTTGCGAACGTTTTGATTACAGTTGTCGGTAAGGAACTCCGTGATCAGCTCAAATACATATGATTAACGATTGGTTCATATTGCCCTCGAAAGGATTGTGTAAAATTGTTACTGGTTAACGAACAGGAGGGAATCGCTTGAATAGTTTGAAATTGTTGGATTGGAAGGAATTACTGGATGCTTACAAAATAGCACTTGAATTCAATTTATCCGAAGAGTTTATAGAACTGCTGCGAGACGAAATAGATAACCGGAATCTCACGGACTCAAAGTAGGCCCCCTCTTTTATAGCAAGAGGGAGTTTTCATTTTACGACTTGCTCTCTCGAATCTTCGTTAGTTCTTTTTTACTTTATTTTTAACATTTTTTATATAAAAAGAGGTAAACAAATGAATAATTATGTCGATATATAGGATTGAAGTAGGATGTATTAATATTTAAATAATATCGTGACTTTCGATAATGGCAAACCTGTTGAAAAGCAGGGACGCAAAGCTACGAACCTAAGGTATTGTTCTACGGTAGTCGGGCCGCCGAAAAAGACACATTACAAGAGATATCTTCGTGTGTGCTTTTTTCACGTGGATATCTTTTTTATTTTGAGAGGAGGGATGGCTTTGCAGGCAAATCAAAGCCTTAAGGACACGTTTTACCATCTGTACCAGCCGATTTATGATCTTGATGCCAACAAAATTTACGGATATGAAGCGCTCCTGCGAACCGGTCAGCAAATGGGCCCTGAAGCATACTTTGAAGAAAAATCGAACCATGACAGTTTGAATGAAGCGGATATGCGATCCGTATACCAGGCGGTGGTCAGATTTTTTAATGGATATACAAGGAAGTGTCATTTGTTCGTGAATGTCTTCCCTTCCACCCTTATGGATGAGCGATTTTTAAAAGAAATCCTGCAATTGAAATGGAAACTTAAATTCCCTGCCGGCCAGGTGGTGTTTGAGATAAGCGAAGCTGAAAAAATTTCGGATATGCAGTTATTTAAAAAGCAAGTGAGAGAACTGAAAAAGCACGGGTTTTCCATTGCAATAGACGACTTCGGGAAGGAATCATCTTCTTTTGAACGGCTGTTCGAGCTGAATCCTTCTTATATTAAAATGGACAAGTACCTTGCTGAAAATCTTCTGAAAAATCGTAGTAAACAGACCTTCCTAAAAGGTTTTGTCCAGTCTATTTCTCCTAAAACAAAACTGATCATGGAAGGGATTGAAGATGTCCGGGTTGCTGAATTCATCCATGATATCGGTATCCCATTAGGCCAGGGTTATGCGCTTGGTAAACCGGATTATCTCTCTGAACCGGCATCTTCTATGAAGTAGCTTTATTAAGTTTTCCTTATCGGAAAGCATTGGAGAAATGTGGAGTGATAACTTTAAAACCAACAACCTAAACTTGAAAGTGATAGGAACATTTTCGGAACAGGATGCAGCTATGAGCAGTGAGAAACTGCTCATTTTCTATTTAGGAAAAAACAGGAAAGGAAGCCGCTGCTTTCTCACCTGTCTTTTTCTATGCGAAGTTGCCAATTATAGCATCCATATGTGTTAAAACAACAAATAATCTGTGTTCAAAGATAATGTTCCAAAAAAATTCTTTAGCATGTGAATACTTCTCAAACTATGGTTCTGCCCTACTCCGCAAGGTATATCAGCAATGTATAATCATAAATGAAGTTGTCCAATTCATAGCATGCAGTCCAATTAAAGGGGGGTGCAAGCTGGTTGTCCGGACATTGTTTTGGGGTTTGAACATTATTTTGAACGAAAACGGAGGGAAACAAGATGTGGTGGAAAAAATCAAAAGCGTTACTTATGATGCTGGTGCTGTCTTTATCTTTGACGGGGTTCCTTACAGCCTGCAGCGGTGATGAAGAGGCGGAAGCGCCTGCAGATGATACGGCGGCAGCTGAAGAAAGTGCGG
Source organism: Bacillus marinisedimentorum (assembly GCF_001644195.2). Taxonomy (NCBI): domain Bacteria; kingdom Bacillati; phylum Bacillota; class Bacilli; order Caryophanales; family Bacillaceae; genus Bacillus; species Bacillus marinisedimentorum. The sequence goes on from NZ_LWBL02000005.1 coordinate 54,994, forward strand.
AAAATACAGAAGCAACAGCAGAGCCTGTTGTCGATGAAACGGCTATCATTGCTGAAGCAGCAGAAGCGTACTTCAACAACCTCCCTGAAAATGTGAACATGATCGATGTGGAAAAAATGAACGAGCAAGTCAGCCTTGCTGCCGACCAGCTTTTCATTCTGGATATCCGTAGCCCTGAGGACTTCACGAAGGGGCACATCAATGGAGCGGTGAACATTCCATTTGCGCAGGTCGGACAAAAGATGGCGGAAATTCCGAAAGATAAGCAAGTCGCAGTCGTCTGCTATTCCGGACAAACTGCTTCACAGACTGCTGCAGTACTAAAAATGGCAGGTTTTAACACCATCATACTTAAGGGCGGATTCCCGGCATGGGAAAAAGGCGGCTTTGATATCTCCACACTTTAATACCGTTTTCCGTCAGCAAAAACGGAACAGCATTCTGCGCTGTTCCGTTTTTTTACTATACCCCTGCCCGTCCGAACCGTACCCTAAGCGTTTTCGATATGGCGGATGATTTCGTCCAGGCTGTCCCGCTTTGCTTCCTGGTGCATTCTGTCTTTATATTCAAACCTGTTGTCATAAAGGTTTTCCACCCGCTCCAGCAATGATTCGGATGTAAGCTCTTCTTCTTCGAGGACAGAAGCGAAGCCTTTCTTTTCAAATGATTTCGCATTAAGGATCTGGTCGCCGCGGCTTGCCTGCCGGGAAAGCGGGATAAGCAGCATCGGCTTTCTGAGAGCCAGAAATTCAAAGATTGAATTCGAGCCTGCCCGTGAAATGACGAGGTCTGTTGCGGCCAGGACATCCGGCAATTCTTCGCTTACATACTCGAACTGCCGGTATCCTTCCCGCCCTGTTAGGCTGCTGTCCACATTTCCTTTTCCGCATAAGTGGACGACCTGGAAACGGTCCAGCAAGTGGTCCAGCGATCCCCTCACCGCATCATTGATTTTTTTCGAGCCGAGGCTACCGCCCATGATCGTAACGACCGGCTTATTTGCATGAAAACCGAGAAACTCCAGTCCTTCGTCCTTGCTCCCATTAAAAATTTCTTCCCGGATCGGCGAACCGGTATGTTCCGCTTTGTCAGCCGGAAGATGGGCAATTGCCTCTTCAAACGTGACAAATATCCTGGTAGCAAACTTCACCGCAATCTTGTTGGCAAGGCCCGGGGTAATATCCGATTCATGGATAAAGACCGGAATACCAAGCAATTTTCCCGCGATGACAACCGGTACGGACACAAAGCCGCCTTTCGAAAATATGACATCAGGCTTGAGGCGCCTCAGCCGAAAATAAGCATCCCCCACCCCTTTTACGACTTTGAATGGATCCTTTGCGTTTTTTAAATCGAAATATCTGCGCAGCTTCCCGGTTGAAATGCCGTAATACGGCACGCCGGTGCGCTCGATAATGTCTTTTTCGATGCCGTCCTTCGATCCTATGTATGATATCTCCCAGCCTTTTTCCCTCAGCCTTGAAATGATTGCCAGGTTAGGCGTTACATGTCCGGCTGAACCGCCGCCGGTAAAAGTGATTTTTTTCACGTCTTCCGAAGCCTCCCTTAACCTTTCTTCCCATTTAAACCGTTAAATATCGCAGGATGTCGTTTCTCTTGCTTCCACCAGTTTTTCGGCGGTTTTCCTGCATCTATCCATCGGAATATGCTCATCATATGAGAAATGGAAAATGCCCTGGATCCGTTCGGCGATTTGCGCCGCACCCGGGCACTCATGGACTGCCTGCAAAACATCAGCCCATTCCATTTCATAGCTTCCTTTTCCGTAGCCAAGCGGGTCCCAGTCTGCCAGGACCGCTAAAATTTTATCATTTTCACTCATTGCGATCACCTTTGCCTTTACTTTACCTGTTGAACTCATGATAAAACATGCTGCTTGATCTGTGTGCAGCATGCTCCTCCCCAATCATAGCATATAGTCAGAAAACAGTGCTATTCTTACAGTCAAGTGGAATGCAGGAAAAAGAATTGCAGATGAATCCCGAGCCTGTTGCTTTACGGAAATGAAAGGAAAATCTACAATTGTCATAACGGGAAAAATAAATAGTTTACAAACAGGAGGTATTCGATGAAATACGATTTTGATAAAGTGGTTGACCGCCGCAATACCAACTCCATCAAGTGGGATGCAAATGAAGCGCGTTTCGGCGAAAAAGATTTGCTGCCGCTATGGGTTGCCGACATGGATTTTGAAGTGGCCCAGCCGATTGTCGAAGCAATCCAGGAACGGGTAAACCACAAAATCTATGGATATAACATGCAATCCGATTCTACATACGATGCAGTCGCCCACTGGCTGAAAAAAAGACATGGCTGGGAAGTTGAAAAAGAATCGATGAAATTCAGCCCCGGTGTTGTTCCAGCTTTGAGCACGCTCGTCCGCGCGCTGACAGCACCCGGTGATAAAGTCATGATCCAGACGCCTGTCTATTACCCGTTTTTCAAAATGGTTGAAAAAAACGATCGCGAACTGGTGCAAAATGAGCTTGTTTACAAGGAACAAGAAAAGCGCTATGTAATTGACTTCGAGGATTTCGAACAAAAGGCAAAAGACCCTGCCCTTAAGATGGTCATCCTGAGCAATCCCCATAACCCTGTCGGCAGAGTATGGAACCAGGAAGAGCTTGAGAGAATGGGAAGCATTTGCGTCGATAATGACGTTATCATCATTTCGGATGACATCCATTACGACCTGATGCTTAACGGCAACAAATACATACCGATCGCATCGCTGTCGGAGGAGTTCAAACAGCAGACGGTGACGTGCATTGCGCCAAGTAAAACATTCAATCTTGCCGGCATGCAGACATCCGTCATCATCCTGCCGAATAAAGAACACAGGGGTGCCTTCGCTGATGAGATTGAAACACAGGGAATCGGAATGCTCAATTCATTCGGCGCAGCTGCAATGGAAGCGGCGTATAATCATGGCGATGAGTGGCTGGATCAGCTCATTTCATATCTTGAAGGCAACCTCGAGTTTTTAAAAGAGTTCATTGCAGAAAAACTGCCGAAAGTGGATGTCATCGAACCGGAAGGCATGTATCTCGTATGGATGGACTTCCGTAAATACGGCCTCGATTATAAAGAACTGGAAAGCGTCATGTTGAAGAAAGCGAAAATCGCCTTGAACCAGGGACATATATTCGGTGAAGGCGGGCGCGGCTTCCTCCGCATCAACATCGCCTGCCCGCGCAGCACGCTGAAAGAGGGACTGGAGCGGATTGTGAGCGGGATGGAAAGTGCTGCTGAATAGTTGGTTTCTTTTACACGGTCACTGATTCTTCATTCAGTGGCCAAAAACTCACTTCGGCCGGATTTCGGATACGAGTGTACAATCCCGTAACCGTGACCCAGCGTCAACATGTCGGGAACTAAAACCATAAGCACATTATCCATCTCATAATCACATTAAAAGCTGGCTCATCAAATGAGCCAGCCTTTTTTTAATCTCCATTTTTTTTCACGATTTCACCACACGCCACCCGCTCACCGGCATCGCCGGCAGGATCAGTCATGCCGTCATCCGCTTTTTCGTGAATGACAACGGAGGTACCATTCTCCCGAAGCAATGAATGCGGCTTATTTTCTTCCAGTGTCACATTTTCAGCTGTGAGTTCAACATCAACTTTGCCTTCTTCATCCGCCTTGATGTTTTGCAAATCTCCGGCATGAGGCCCCTCAGTATTCATCAGGCCATGTTCATTATCTTCAGGGTTGAAATGCGCACCTGCCGATTTGAAATCCGGCCCTTCGCACTCGGCATTTTCATGGATATGAATGCCATGCACACCCGGCTCAATTCCTGATACTTCTAATTTTATCTTTACTCCTTTATTTTGAGGCTGGATTTCAGCCGTGCCGATTGTATCTCCAACATCATTATAAAGATCAACATCCACCGGTTCGGGAGTCGATTCCGAACAGGCAGCGGCTGTTAATAAAAATAGAAAACTGATTATACTTGCCACTTTTTTCACAAACTGCCCCTCCTCATCCGTTTCTTTTCCCATTGTTGACAGAAGGGCAGTATTTTAAACAGAAGAGAAAAAGGGGCACCGTATCACCGAAAAAAGCAATAATATCAGGGGGCAGGCATCTATATGACTACTTCTTTCTTGCCATAATGAAAAATCGGTGGGCATGGCATTCAAAATAACCGGTCCGTTCAATGATCGTGTGAATTTCTTCAAGCTGCGGAAGGTAGGCCTCAACTGAAAAATCAGGGATTTGCCAAGGGATCGCCTTTAAATAATAGACAAGCGCACCTACATCGTAGAACCGTTCGGCAGGGTATGCTTCCTGGGATTGAAGGATGTCAAACCCATTCAGTTTCAGCTCTTCGACTGCATATTTCTTATTCCAGAATCCGTACCCGAAGTTTTCCTCAACCCCGAGCATCCGGTTTATTTCAAGATTATCTTTGCCGCCGACCTGCTGGGTGACAAACAGTCCGCCAGGTTTCAATATTCTGAACAGCTCTTCCGGATGATAGGATTCATGCCTATTTATAATAAGGTCAAAACGTCTGTCTTCAAATGGAAGATGTTCATCCTGGTCAATCGCATGGACGTGGACACCCAGCGGTTCAAGCTGTTGGGCAGCTTCCTGCACGTTAGGGGCGTACCCTTCAGTGGCATGAGTTTCGGCGGGCAGGGGCTGCATCATTGTCAGGAACTCGCCTCCGCCTGTCCCCATATCAAGCATCGACTGGGCTTCTTTGATTAACGGCAGGATTTTACTTGCATAACTCCAGGGGAGCAGCTCGCTATCCATCCGCCCCGTCTTCGCTACATATTCAAAATTCCAGCCGGCGAACGGCTTTTCCGCTTCTGAAAGAAGCCAGGTATAAAAAGAACCTGTTTCCATATGACTCCCTCCATCAAAAAACATTCCTCTTCACTATATTCATTTTCTGTACCGACTTGCTTTTTTCCTTTAATAGGAAGTTGAAAACCTCAGCAAACGGTCACCTGGACAATCTATAAGATTAGATAACTAGTTCCTTGAAGGAAGGCTTGTATAGTGAAGAGAATATGAATCAGGGGGATAAACCAGTCGGGTTCACTTACTTTCCATTACAGCAAAATAATTTTCCTCATGATCCGCAAAATTAAATACTCTTCCGGAAGGCATTTTCACAATTTCCCCAACCGTGATGCTTTTGCTCGATAAATCATCATGTAATTTTTCGAGGTCTTTTGTGAAAAACATTAAGGAAGGTGTATCAAGGTTTAAATCAGGTGACAGTTCAGCGATTAATTGCTTATTGTGAAGCACGATCCTTGTTTCCGCTTCCTTGGACGGAGCTATTTCAATCCATCTCATCCCCCCGCCGTCGTTCTGATCAGAAATGACACTAAAACCTGCTTTTTCGGTCCAAAACGCGATTGCCTCGTCCTGGTTATTGACATACAGCATAATTTGGCCAACTCTGTTAATCAAAACATCTCCTCCTCAAATGATTGGTCTCCATTTTAGTTCTGCATTTGGAGGATAATTCCTATAAAAAACACCGATAAAATTGCTGTTATTCAACCTCTATATAAAAATCAGCTACTAAATCCTCTTTCACTATGCTTTCCACATTCATGATGCGTACCTGCACCAATCCCTTTTCCTCGAATGTATATGGGGAAACTTTAAAGACGCCATGTATTTGATGTTTCTCTTCCAGGGATGCTTCAGCTGCTTGTTCCACAGGAGACAATTCGGTTTCCCATATCTCTTCTTTACCGGAAGGGTAGCGGACATCTACTTGTGTATGCTCTAAATCCAGCTCCTTCCAGGATACAAAATAAATCTCTGCTTCTGCATCTTTCTTAATTTGCGTATTTGAATAGTAGCCGAATTCACCGATATCCCCATATACAGTAGGATTTTCTCCTTCTACTTGAATAGCCAGCGAAGGGGGGTCATCCGTTAATTCATCATAAATGCCGTATGAGAATAGGCCGGCAGAAATAACGGATAAAGAGATGATGATTTTCTTAAACCCCGCTTTCTTGAAACTGTTCATCACTTCCGAATTAGGCGTGAATTTATTTGCGAATGCCAGGACTAAGATAAGCGCAAGAACAGCAATACCAAAGACTATGAATATCATATTATCACTCCCCTTCTTTTACCTTACGATCCTGTTTGGGATTGGTTTCGTTTTGTTGGTTCTTTACTTTAGGGGCAGGTCAGGAAAATGCGAATTTACAACGTTATATTATTCCTATATTAAAAAGCCCAATTCTCAGTATTAGGAGAAATCGGGCTTTTCCTTACTCTGGAAAATTACTCTTTTATGATAAATTACTTGGAAACACGTTATTTACTCTGCCAACTATGTTAAACAAAATTGGCTTGTACTGATCCATATTTGTCCCACTCTTCCATAGTATTAAAAATTAGTCCCTGTATATCATTTACTCTTACTTCTCCGCATTCTTTTTTGTTTAATAGTCCGCACAATGCAATCAGGTCTAACAACCTAGCTTTCTGCAGCCACTTAGCAGGTAGGAACCCACCATTATCTTGATAACTTGAGATAAATGGATTTAGAAACTCGGGATCGGTTGCATTTTCATATCTCAACATATTTCCAATATCGATTAAATGTGAGCCACTAAAAGCGAATTCCCAATCCAATATACCAGTTATATTTACTTTACTTTCTCTTTCGTTCACTAGAATATTTAATGGGTTGAAATCACTATGTACTAAGGAATTTTGTTCACCAATATGATCAATAAGGTATGCATGATCATTAGAAAACTTCCATAATTCGCTAGATAAATCCACTCCTAAATGTTTAGCAGCATGTCCTTTTGCTAAACTATCTTCTATATACATTAAGAATTTATTTGCATCGAGTTTTATGAATTCCTGTATGCCTAAGTCTTCATCAAAAAAACCAGGAAAAGGGAATTTATTTTTATGAATTTCGGCTAAAAATTTTCCAACTTCATTTGCTGCGCATGCTATTTCCTTTTTATTTCTCCTATATAAAATTTCAGAAAGTTGAACCCCTTGAACCCAACTTAATATTAAAAAAGGGTATTTAAAAACAGAGCAAGAGGAATCGTTATATATAACCTGGGGTACTGGTATTACATCCTTTAGAAGATTCAGGATTTTTCTTTCTATATCCATGCTTTTATTATTATTACTATATATTCGAAGAACATAATTTTCGTCAGTATTGGTTGTAATTTTTAAATTTGAATTGTTTAATCCACCACTTAATGGCTCGATTTGGTTGATTCGTTTCTCTTTTAAAAATGGTTTTAGTATAATACCAGCCGTTTTAATGTCCGGCATTATCAAATCATGTGATCGTTCCCAACCAGCTTTCATCACTTCGCCCCCATATAGTTATGGTTTATGTACGTATTGTCTAAATAATAATTGTCTGTTGGTAACAGGGAATAGAAAACTCTCTTTTATAACAAACCATACAGCATCAGCTTCAAAGGGCCGGTGCTTTAAATAAATGATCCAATGCCTTCAGTATCTGGAATAATCTAGATCTAACAAAAGCTGTTGAATATCAAAAATGAGCAGGTAGTTTTAATGAAGACTTATTGCACCATATGTCACCTTTAGGGTGGGAACATATAAATTTTCTATGAGAATACCATTTTAATCCGGAGAAAGTGGTTTCTCATTAGATTCTTTAAGATCACTAAAACTTTCTTAATGTTGTTAAAAATGGGGAACCGTCAGGAAACTGAGCTTAGCGTTATAAATCCGCATTTTCCTGACGGTACCCACTGTAGGACTGGGAGCGTCACTTATCATTTAATCCCTTTCCATCCAAAATGTGCTGCATATATTTTTCAACCCTTGATTCACGGGTTTTCGGTCTTTTAGGCTTAGAAAAGTAAAGGATATATGCTCTTTGCCGACCCGGCGTCAATGATTCAAAAGCCGTTTTCAATTCAGGGTTTTCATCAAATTTTTTTTGGAGTTCTTGGGGAATTTCTGCATCCTTTTTAAACTCCACTTCCAAACCGGATTTTTCAACTTCAATGGCTTCGTTAATATAGTCTATCAAGATGGTTTCCATTTCATCTATTTGCTGCATATTGGTGAACCGAATCTGCCGGCTTGCCTGTACATTTTCCGTTTGTTGAATGAGAATATCATGATTATCCTTTAATAAGACACCTTTGAAAAACAAAATTGCACAGTAGTTTTTAAAACCATGTATTAAAGCGATGTTTTTACTCTGAAACGTGTAACAGGGAACACCCCACTTCAATTCCTCGGCCAGCTGGCAGTCAAGAAGGATCGTTCTCAATTTCTCAAATTCTTCCCGCCACTTTTTTTCTTTCGTTAAAAATTCATCAACTTTAGGGTTCATTTTGCTATTTGTCATCAAAGAACACCCCTTTTCAATGTTCAACTTCCTTCTGTTCCTTTTTTGAACACGAATAAGAACCGGTGATCCCTTACCTGGAATCGACCGGTTCCTTCTTTATTTTTGCAGGCGCCATATGAATTGCTTCCTGTTTCAGCGCTTCTGCCGCTTCAAGAATCCCTTCATTAAAAGAAGGGTGTGCGTAAAGAGGGAATCGGAAATCCTCCTCCCGTGCTGCCATCTCGAGGCCGAGTGTGCCTGCTGCCAGCATCTCGACAGCTGCCGGGCCGACTGCATGGAATCCTATGATGGCATCTGTTTCCGGATCACTGATCATTTTTACAAATCCGCCGGTCTCCCCATTGATTGCAGCATATCCGTTGCCTGCCATGGAAAACTGGCCGATCCTCGGATTGCTGTAGTGCTTCCGGGCTTTTTCTTCCGTCATGCCTGCGGATACTGCCGGCGGAATAGCGTGGATGACTTCAGGCATGAAGGTAAGGTCCACTTCCGGCTTGCCGCCTGCCATGGCCTCTGCAGCCGCTTTCCCCTGTTTAATCGCTTTTACCGCCAGGGCAGGGCCGGCTGTAATGTCACCCGCCGCAAAGATGGATGATACCGAGGTCCGTGCTTCATGGTCGGTATCGAGCAGGCCTTCTTCCGTCTGGCGTAGTCCAAGCCGGTTCAGGCCGAGTTTTTCCAGATTTGCATGGCGTGCCGTCTCGGTACAGAATTGGCTGCCGGCGACCGTATGAACACCTTCACCTGCTCTATACTTGACTTCAGCATGTCCCTCAAAGGCGGAAACCTGATTTATTTTGGCGCCTTTGATCAGTTTTATCTTCTGCTTTTTCAAATTCCGTTCGAGCTCCCGGCTGATGGATGAATCATAAGGAAGCCTTTCGTCTGGATACAGAAGGGTGACCTGTGCGCCGGCCGCCCTGAAGCTGAAAGCTGTTTCCAGCGCTTGATAACCGCTGCCGGCAATAATAAGGTATTCAGGCACTTCAACCATGCGGTACACCTGGCGCATGCTGAGGATGCGCTTGCCATCAAGCGGCACTGTTTCCGGCACACGATCTTCCGTACCGGCTGCAACAAGGGCATGCTTGAAGCGGAACACCTCAAATTTCATGCCGCTTTCAACGCCGATCCGGTCTTCCGATAAAAAGGAGGCTGTTCCGTTGATCACTTCGATTTTGTTCGCCTGGCACAGCCCTTCCACCCCTTTTCTCAGGCGGCTGACTACTTTTTCCTTATATGCCTGCAACCGGTCGAGGTCGATACCGCTTCCCTGCATCTCCAGCCCAATTTCCTGAAGGTGCTTTTTTTCACAGGCTTTTTGGGCAGCATGGGCAAACACTTTGGAAGGGATGCAGCCTTCGTTGAGGCACAGGCCGCCAAGCTGGTTTTTCTCGATCAATGTCACTTCAAGGCCAAGCTGGGCCGCCCTGATGGCTGCGGTATATCCTGCCGGCCCGCCGCCGATGATGACAACCTCTTTTTCCTCGGCGATTTCGCCAACGACCATTTATACCATCTCCAGCATCATTAGATTCGGGTGCTCAATCAGTTCCACGAGCCGGTTGGTGAAGGCTACCGCAGCTGCCCCGTCTGCAACACGGTGATCGAAACTCATGGATACGTTCATCATGGAACGGATGACGATTTCATCGCTATCGTTCACTACCGGCCGTCTTTTCGTTTTATGGAAAGCCGCCAGGCCCGTTTCAGGATAGTTGATGATCGGTGTTGCCCCGGTCGAGCCTGTCTGGCCGACGTTGCTGATTGTGAACGTGCTGCCTGTCATTTCTGTCATGTTCAGCTTGTTGTTTCGGGCTTTTTCCACCAATGCTTTCAGTTCCGTATGAATGGCGGACAGCGATTTGCGGTCTGCATGTTTGATAACCGGCACAATCAAGCCATCTTCCGTGTCTACCGCCACCCCGATATGGTATTGGTTTTCAAGGATGATTTGCTCATGTTCTTCATCAAGTCTGGCATTGAAAACAGGAAAATCTTTTAATGCAATGGCAGCTGCCTTAACGAACACAGCCGTCATTGAAATCCTTTTGCCGTGTTTTTTCCATTCTTCGCGCAGTTCCTGGATATCCGTGACGTCCGCTTCTTCAAAATTGGTCACATGCGGTATCGTGTAGAGCGATTTTGCCATCTTCCGGGCGATTTGCTTGCGCCGTCCCCTGAATGGAATGGTCTGCTGCTCCGGAGCTTTTTGTTCCTCCACTACCATGTTGAGCGTTTCGGTTTCCGGCTTTCCGGCTGGTGATGGGACGTTTTCAGATTCCGGCGCGTTTTCTTTCAGTGCAGGTCCTTCTGAAACCCCATCTTCTGTTTCCTTTCCGGCATGGTCTGCGATCCAGCGGTATACATCATCATCGGTCACTCTTCCGCCGGTTCCCGTCCCTTCCACATTTTCAATGTCGATGCCGTTGTCACGGGCAATTTTCCTAGTGAACGGTGCGGCCAGAACACGGCGGCCCGGTTGGCTCCGTTTGATGCTCACTGTCATGTGCCCGGTCTTCCCCTGGCCGGCCTCCCGCTTTTCTGGTGCCGGTTTCTCCGCCACTCCAGTATCCAGGATCAGTAAAGGCGTACCCACTTTCACGGTACTTTGCGGCTCGATTAAAATATCACGTATTTTACCGGCTGCAGGTGCAGGGATTTCTGCCGTCATCTTGTCTGTCTGGATCTCAAGAAGGGGCTGGTCGGCGGCGACTTCATCGCCGACCTTCACGAAATAGCTGATCACTTCGCCTTCCGTCATCCCTTCACCAATGTCGGTTAATTTTACTTCAACCATCTTTCTCCCCCTTTCCTAAAAGTCCATCGTTTTAAGCACCGCCTGCTTGATGCGCTTTTTGTCCGGGAGATAATGATCTTCGAGAGCATAAACCGGGACAGGGACATCGAAGCCTGCAACTCTGGCAATCGGCGCTTTCAAATATAAAAATGACGTATCATTGATCAGCGAGATGAGTTCTGCGCCAACACCGCCTGTCAGCTGGGCTTCATGGACGATGACGGCCCGGCCTGTTTTTTGCACGGATTCGGCAATCGTTTCCCGGTCAAGCGGATAGAGGGTGCGCAGGTCAATGATTTCACATTTGATACCTTCTTCCTTCAGTTCGGCCGCGGCCTTTTCCGCAAGCGGAATCATGGCACCCCACGCAAAAATCGTGATGTCCTCTCCTTCTAGCACGCGGCTCGCTTTTCCGATTTCAACCGTGTACTTCCCTTCCGGCACATCGATGCGGCCGGCCCGGTAGCTTTTCATCGGTTCGAGAAACAGGATCGGATCTTCATCTTCTATGCTGGATATCAAGAGCCCCTTTGCATCATACGGGTTGGAAGGACAGACGACTTTAATCCCCGGCATATGGGTGAATAGGGCTTCGACACTGTCTGAATGGATTTCCGGTGCCCGCACCCCTGCCCCATATGGCGCCCGGATGACCATCGGCATGGTGAAATGGCCAAGTGTCCTTGAGCGCATGCGGCTGACATGGGTCGCAACCTGTTCGAAAGCCGGATAAATAAAGCCGAGAAACTGCATTTCCACGACAGGACGGAAACCGGCAGCCGCCAGCCCGACCGATGTCCCGACGATGCCTGATTCACTGAGCGGCGTATCGATGACCCGGTCGGCACCGAACTTTTCCATCAGCCCGTCCGTCGCCCGGAAAACCCCGCCGTTTTTGCCGACATCTTCGCCGAGCAGCAGGACTTCATCATGCTCTGCAAGCATAACCTCAAGGGCATCGGTGACAGCCTGCACCATTGTCAGCTTTTTCGTTTCAACTGCGGCTTTCATAGCACCTCTCCTTTCCGCAATGCTGTGTACTCTTCCTTTTGCTGCTCGACTGTCCAGGTCATCCGGTTAAAGACATGATCGAACATAAGGGCCGGGTCTGCTTCCGGCACAGCTTCCACTTCGGAAATGGCCAATTCGATTTCAGCCGCAATCTCATCTTGCACATTTGCGGCCCATTCATCATCCCACCAGCCGTTATTTTTCATCAGCCGCTCGATGCGCAGCAGCGGATCTGCTGCCCCCCGGCGTTCCTCGCTTTCCGCCTGATTTCTGTACTTTGTCGGATCATCCGTCGTCGTATGGGCGCCGTAACGCCAGGTCACCGCTTCGATCAGCGTCGGTTCCCCTGTTTTGCGGGCCCGCTCCAGCGCCTCTTCTGTCACCGCATTGACGGCAAACACGTCATTCCCATCAACGCGTACGCCGGGGATATCGTAAGCGACCGCTTTTTGGGCGATCGTTTTCGACTTCATTTGCTTTTTGATCGGAAGGGATATCGCATAGCCATTATTCTGGTTGAAGAAAACGACCGGCAAGTTGAAAACGCTCGCAAAGTTGAGCGCTTCATGGAAGTCGCCTTCCGAAGTGGCCCCATCCCCGAAGTAAGCGATTGACACATTGTTCGATCCTCTCTTTTTTTCCGCCCATGCGGCACCGGCTGCATGTGGAAGCTGCGTGGCGATCGGGACACCCGGCGGGAAAATCTTCCGGTCCTGCGGCGGAACACATCCTTCCGGCCGGCCGCTCCAGAACAGCAAAACGGTGGCAAGCGGCTGGCCGAAAGTCATCATGGCGCCATGATCCCTGTAGGTCGGGAACATCCAGTCATCCGCCTGAAGCGCACTCGCACTTCCGACCTGGGCAGCTTCCTGTCCTTCAAAAGGGGCATATGTGCCAATGCGCCCCTGCCTCTGGAGGCTGACCGCTTTCCGGTCAAATGTCCTGAGGCGCAGCAGCTTGCTGTAAAAATCCCGGGCACGTTCTTTTGTCACTGAATCCTTATATGAATCATCCGTAATATTTCCCTGTCCGTCGACAATCTGTTTCATTGGAAATTCGCTTTCCATTCTTTCACCTCTCTCTTAAACTTTCAATCTATACTCGCACCGCCCATTTCGGGCGCTTTAAATGGGTGAAGAAGCTGTTGCGGCGGTTTCTTGAGGCCATGCGCCGTTCACAGTAACGGTTGGCGGCTTCCACGGTGGGGATTCCTTCCCGGGCCGCATCCAGGTAGATTTCGAGCAGAGATCCGTAAATGGATTTCGTCTTTTGGAGGACGCGGTTTTTATTGGGGCCATACAATTCATCGGACACCTGGATGAGGCCGCCGCTGTTTGCGAGATAATCAGGGGCATAAAGAATGCCTTTCTCAGATAAGATCCTCCCATGTTCAAGAGTTAGAAGCTGGTTATTGGCCGAACCGGCGACTGCTTTTACCTTCAAACGATCGATTGTATCATCGTTAATGATTCCCCCGAAAGCACACGGCACAAAAATATCCGCATCCACCGCATAAATTTCATCGCCCTGCACGACGTTGACCGTACGGTTCAATTCCCTCGCTTTTGAAACAATCCGGTCGATCGCCTTTGTATTGATGTCAGCGACATACAGGTCCGCCCCTTCATCAAGGAGCCGCTCGGCCACTTTGCCGCCCACTTTTCCGAGCCCCTGGATTGCATACGTTTTACCGCTTAGTGAATTGTCGCCCCACAAAAGTTCATTCGTTGCCTGGAGCGCGTAAATCACACCGAGCGCTGTCGGTACGGAAGAGTCGCCGCTGCCGCCGTATTCTTCAGGCACACCGACAATGCAGTTCGTTTCTTTGCAGGCATGAATGAAGTCTTCGGGATCGGTCCCCATATCGGTTCCGGTGTAAAACCGGCCGTTCAATGATTCGACGAACTGCCCGAAAGCCCTAAACAGTTCCGGGGATTTATCCTTTGTCGGGTCGCCTATGATGACAGCCTTGCCTCCCCCGAAGTCCACATCTGCGGCAGCACATTTATACGTCATGCCTTTTGATAATCTCAGTACGTCTTCGAGCGCTTCGTCAACGCTTTTATATGGACGCATCCTGCACCCGCCAAGAGCCGGGCCGAGCGTTGTGTTATGAATGGCAATAATGGCTTGCAGTCCAGTATCAGGATCATTGCAGAAAATAACCTGTTCATGTTCAGAAATCTTTTCGAACATCTCCAATATTTCCACCTCATTTTGCTGGTTTTCGATATCCATCTTTAATTTTGCGTAAAAAAGAAGGGAAGATATGATTAAGCGCCGCTCATGAAACTCCCCTGATATATGTTTATTTTTATTGTTGCTTGAATAGTAGTCTGCTAGCTTAAAAGAGCCCGGTCGCTCGCCATCTTTTCGCCCCTGATCCGCTGGAACTCGGTCAGAAGCTTTTCAACAGTGAGCTTCTGTTTCTCTTCTTCATTGAAGGAAAGGATGATTTGCCCTTTATCCATCATGACAAGCCTGTTGCCAAGTTCAATGGCCTGCTGCATATTGTGAGTGACCATCAGCGTCGTCAGCTGGTACCTGGATACAATTTCTTTCGTCAGGCCGGTGATCAGCTCGGCACGGGATGGGTCAAGGGCCGCCGTATGCTCGTCAAGGAGCAGGATATCCGGCTCGGTGAAGGTCGCCATCAGGAGAGACAGGGCCTGCCGCTCCCCTCCTGATAAAAGGCCAACTTTCGCATTGAGACGATTTTCCAGCCCGAGATGGAGCTGTTCCAGAACTTCTTTGAAGTAAGCCCTGCGTTTTTTCGTCACACCGCTGCGAAGCGTCCGCCGTTTATTCCGTGAATAGGCCATCGCCAGATTTTCTTCGATTGTCATCGACGGGGAGGTCCCGGCCATTGGATCCTGGAACACCCTTCCGATCATGCGGGACCTCTGGTATTCCGGCAGGGCGGTCACGTTCCTGTCATTGATGGCGACCGTTCCCATATCGGGGATGAGCACGCCGGAAACGATATTCATCAGCGTCGATTTGCCTGCTCCGTTGCTGCCGATGATCGTCACAAAGTCTCCGGACTGCAATTCCAGATCCACATGGTCAATTGCAATCTTCTCATCAGGTGTGCCTTCGTTGAAAACCTTGTTGATCTGTTTAAGGTGCAGCAATTTTCCCACCCTCTTCTTCTGCAGATTCCATTTCAAGAAGCCGTTCTTCCTGGCGCTTCATCTTCCGTTTCTTGTTTTTCCGATCCTCAAGCAGTTTTGGCAGCACAAGGGCAATGATGACGATTGCGGCCGTTATCATTTTCATATCGCCTGTTTCCAGAAATTCGACCCGAAGTGCCAGGCTGACGACAATGCGGTACACGATTGCCCCTCCGATCACAGCCAGTGTCGTCCGCACAATGGTTTTCGTTCCGAACAGTGCTTCCCCGATGATGACGGAGGCAAGTCCGATGATAATCATCCCGATTCCCATTCCGACATCGGCAAATGAGCCGTACTGGGCTATCAGGGCGCCGGAAAAGGCAACCATCGCATTGGAAATGCCGAGTCCCACGACAATAAGCCGGTCGGTGTTTGCCGATAAGCTCCGGATCATGCGCTGGTTGTCACCCGTCGCCCGCAACGCCAGCCCGACTTCCGTCAGCAGGAACCGGTCCAGCAGATGTTTAATGGCAAACGTGACCACAATCATGGATAACAGCACCGTCCATGTGCCCGGTGAAAATTGTTCCAGCCCGATCGCCGCCAGCAGGCCGTTCATGAACGCATCGATTCCAAGCAATTCTCCCCATTCCGCTATTTTCGTGAAACCCGTTTCCTGGTTCAAAAGCGGAACATTCGGCCTTCCCATAATCCGCAGATTGATGGAATAAAGGGCGATCATCATTAAGATCCCTGACAAAAGGGAGTTGATCTTCCCCTTTGTATGCAGCAGGCCGGTAAAGCAGCCTGCGATAAAGCCGGCCGCTGCAGCCAGTGATGTGGCAATGACAGGATTGGCCCCGCCGACGATCAGCGTGGCGGCAACCGCTGCCCCGGTGACAAAACTTCCATCGACCGTCAGATCAGGAAAATCAAGGACCCGGAATGACAAATACACGCCAAGCGCCATAATGGCATAAATGATACCCGACTCAACTGAACCGAACAGCGCGGTAAACATGGTGTCTCACCCTCTCAAATGTTTTAATCATCATCTATTCAAGAAATTCTGCTTCACTCGACCACGCTTCCTTAATATCCACTCCCATTTCATCCGCTGCCTGTTTGTTCATGACGAGCTTCAGGTTTTGCGGATATTGGGGAGGGATTTCACTGATTTCCTTCTCTCCATTCAATACCTGTGCAGCCATTTGGCCGGCTTCAAAGCCGATATCATAATAATCGAAACCGTACGCGGCGAATGCCCCGCGCTTCACCGAATCAAGCTCCCCGGTGAACAGCGGCATATCATGTTCCGAAGCGACGTTTACAACCGATTCGATCGCCGATACGACGGTGTTATCGGTAA
This sequence comes from Bacillus marinisedimentorum, assembly GCF_001644195.2. NCBI lineage: Bacteria > Bacillati > Bacillota > Bacilli > Caryophanales > Bacillaceae > Bacillus > Bacillus marinisedimentorum. The sequence continues at coordinate 71,682 of NZ_LWBL02000005.1, forward strand.
TGATGTAAAAGACATCCGCCCTTCCAACGAGTGACTCAGCGGCCTGCTTCACCTCAGCTGTTGTGGAAACGGTCGCTTCCACGACTTCCATTCCGGTGCCTTCCATCGCTTTTTTGGCCTGTTCCACCTGTGAGACGGAGTTTTGTTCGCCGGAGTTATAAATCATGCCCACCTTACTGGCCCCGGCTTCCTCGCTCATGAACTTCACGGTGTTCGGAATCGCATCCGGATGGATATCGGTTGTCCCGGTGATGTTTTGTCCGGCCTTATCCATCGATTCAACGAGATTTGCGCCCGCCGGGTCCGTCACCGATGTGAAGATGATCGGAATGTCCTTTGTCGCATTCAAGGCGCTCTGGGCACTTGGCGTCGAATTGGCAAAAATCATATCCACACCGTCATTTGTGAAATTCGAGGCGATCGTCTGTGCATTATTCATGTCCCCCTGGGCAATTTGCACGTCATATTTGACATTTTCACCTTCTTTAAAACCGGCTTCGGCCAGGGCATCTTTAAACCCCTCGAATGCCGCATCAAGCGATGGATGCTCAACGATCTGGGTGACGCCGATTGTGGCGTTTTTCGCTTCCGCTTCTGCAGGATTGTCCCCGCCTGTTTCCTGTGCAGTCGTGCCGCATCCGCCTACAAGCAATAGCAGCAATGCCATAATCGGCAGCCCTTTCTTGAATTGAAGCATATTTCTTCCTCCCCTATGTAGAATTACTTCACCGCGTTAAATTGTAAGCGTTTTCATAATGTTTGAAAAAAATACGGTTTCCATCACACAAATAGTGATAACCGTTTATATATCGTTATAGTATCACTGCAATTTTTCAGCGTCAACATATTATCAGAATATTATTTAAAATCAGTTTTTTGAATCTCCGGCAAACTTTTCCTTCTTTCTGTATACAATTCCGTCAGCCGCCGCAACCAGTTCTTCTTTCTGATTGAAGACTTTTATTCTGTACAGACCGAGGCGCGGATTTTTTGTTTCCTCCTCCGCAACAGCGGTCAATCGGTCCCCTTTAAATCCCGCTGCCATAAAAGAAATGTTCATGTTGATGCCGACTGACGTTTGTCCATAAGAATTGCTGGCAATCGCGAATGCCGCATCCGCCAGTGAAAAAATGACACCGCCGTTCGCTGTTCCGTGGAAATTGAGCATCTCACGCTTCACTTCCATGGAAATACGCGCATAGCCTTCGCCAATTTCCTCTGTTTCCATCTCCAAAAAAGCGGCAAACGGGTCGCTTTTCAACTTTTCCATAACCTCTTCTGTCACAGAAACCACCCCATTCTCTTTTTATGGCTTTATACAGCTGATTCGAGCTTCTTCTTGATGTCTTTTTTCTTCAGGATAGCCTGCTTGACTTCTCCGACACCGATCAGCCCTTTTTCATTGAAGGCTTCGACCTTCGTTTTTACGACCGTCTCATTAAACTCCGTCAGTGTTGCGATTACCTTTATGACGGAACCGGCTCCGGTTGGCGCAACATGCTTGACTGTCACCGCCCCGCCGATTCCTTCCTCATCCTCCTCCAGATAAGGTAGGATAATTTGCCTGGATGCCCATTCCATGTGATAAACCATTGAAACAGTCGAGTAAGCCGGATGGACAACCTGTCCTTCAAAGCTGGCAAACATCTCAGGTGTCACCGTTGCCGTCACTTCAGCTGTCTGTCCGGTCTCCATTCCTTCCTTCATGCCAATCCTCCTTTGCTAAAGCTTTCATTAAGTGCGTCACTCGCTGAGCGCAGCGTTCGTTTTGCTTCCTCCATCATCGTTTCAAGAAGTTCAGCCGCTGACGGCTCGTCTTCAATGTATCCGGCTATCTGGCCGCCGTTGATGAAACCATTTTCCAGGTCGCCGCCAAGCGCACCAAGGCAATGCTGCTTTTCACTTGTGTGCCGGTCGAATTCTTCAGGCGAGATCCTGTTATTTTCAAGCTCGAGCAGCTTTTCGGCATACGGCGTCCGCAATAGGCGCCTCACCTTTCCTGACGACCTTCCGACTACGACTGTCCTGAGTTCATCCGCTTCGAGGACGGTGTTTTTATAGTTGGCGTGAAATGGCGCTTCTTTAACGGTGATGAACCTTGTACCCATCTGGACTCCGGCAGCGCCGAGTGCAAGCATGGCAGCAAGTCCCTTGCCGTCTGCAATCCCTCCCGCTGCAACGACCGGAATCGAAACAGCCTTCACGATCTGCGGAATGAGCGTCAATGTCGTCAGTTCCTTCGGTGAATTGATGCCGGCCGCTTCAAACCCTTCCGCCACGATGATATCAGCTCCGCCTGCTTCCGCCTTTTGGGCCTGGCGGACAGTCGATGAAACGGCGATGACTTTTATCCCATTTTCTTTCAAACGCGCGATATATGGGGCAGGGTTGCCTGCCGACAGGGATAACACCGGGACACCATATTGAACGGCAAGCCCGAGCACTTCCTTCAAATAAGGCGTGACTTTCAGCGGAATATTCACCGCAAACGGCTTATCCGTCAATTTTTTTACCGCCGAAATTTTCTGTTCCGCTTCTTCAGGCGTCATTGTGCCGACACCGAGCGTGCCAAGGCCTCCCGCTTCTGAAATGGCGGCAGTCAGTTCCGGGCTGCTGATATTCCCCATTCCTCCCTGAACAATCGGTAAACGGATCTGTAATGTTTCGCAAAGCTTATTCGCCATTTTATACACCCCTCGTAAAATAAGTGTTATACTTGAAATCGAATGCAGAATAATCAGAAAACAGGAGGGATACCAATGTTATATCCATACAAAGGCAAGCAGCCGAATGTGGATGACAGCGTGTTTGTCGCACCAGGCGCACGCATCATCGGCGACGTGACGATAGGCAAGGATTCCAGCATCTGGTTCAATACCGTATTGAGGGGGGATGAAGCCCCAATCACAATCGGGGAACGGTGCAATGTGCAGGATAACACGACATGCCATTTGTTTGAACAGTACCCGCTTGTACTTGAAGATGAAGTTTCCGTCGGGCATAACGCGATCATCCATGGATGTGTACTCCGTAAAGGAGCACTTGTCGGAATGGGGGCAGTAGTTATGGATGGGGCAGAAATCGGCGAATATGCGCTTGTCGGCGCCAACGCGTTCGTCCCTTCCGGCAAAAAAATCCCGCCGCGCACCCTTGCGCTCGGTTCACCGGCGAAAGTGGTCCGGGAACTCACCGAGAAGGATATGGAACTGATCCAGCTTACAATTGATACGTATGTTAATAAAGGCAGGGAATTCAAGGAAGAGCTGAAATAGTGCCGCAGGGCGGGCACTCCCCTCAACAGGGGGTGCCGATGGCCTGCAGCCGAATCACCTTATTCGATAATGAGCGGATGGTCAAGGGCATCATATTGTTTATCTTTCTTCTTGCCGTTTCCCGCTTCGAACACTTCCTCAAAAAAGCGGCTTGCCGGCTCGGCCAGCTGCCGGTAATATTCGCTGAACAGGGCGGCGGCATGGCTTCCCATCCACTGTTCCGGAAGCAGTTCTTCCGGAAGGCCCGGATCCACGAATAAAAACTTACGGTATTCATGGACCAGCTTTGTCCGCTCCACGAAACATTCGGCATCCGTCATTTGACTGCGCGCGATTTTATTCTTATCAATGATATACTTCTGACTGTATTCAGAAATGAAATCATTGTATTTCGCATTGATTTCCTCCAGGTCCCAGCCGTTCTCCACGAGGCGGATATTTTCCCCCGGACCGTTATAAGCCGCAGTGAAAAAATCAACATAATCGTGAATTTCGTATTTTTCAACAAGGGCGTTCACTTGCTCCTCGAGATCGTTCGGGGAAATCCAGCAGCTGCTGGCCATCGTGCCGAATCCGCTCCACACCAGTTCCTTCCGCAACTCATCGCGAATGCTTCTTTTTTCTTCAGGAATCGTGTACATGAGGAGACGCCATTTGCCGTCCCACTTTTCAGGCTTGAGCTTGAAGATCCGCTTGGCGGCTTCATCGACGCGCCTCACGCCTCTTTCGGTGAGGAAGTAATAGCTTTTGTTCCCTTCCTTCCGCGCCTGGACCCAGCCCTGTTTATTCATCCGGGAAACAGCCGCCCGCACCGCCTGGTCGTTATGACCGAATTCGTTAAGCAGCCGAATCAGGCTGCCGATCCATATCTCGTTTCCGTAGTGACGGATATAATCGCCGTACAGCGTAAAGATCATTGATCGGGTGTTCAGTGTTTTATCCATGATATCAGCTTCCTTTGCAATGAAAAGACAGGATTTTTTGCTCTCTCTTTTCTGAAAATATGCAGAAATTTAGTTCCTAGTATAACAACACTTAAACGAAACCTCAATTTTTCATCTTACGCTGACGGCTTTTATATTTTTTCCACAACTGCTGCGATTCCCTGGCCGACACCGACACACATCGTCGCCAGCCCATAGCGCGTTTCGCGCTTTTCCATTTCATGTACGAGCGTTGTCAAAATGCGGGCGCCGCTTGCCCCAAGCGGATGCCCGAACGCGATTGCCCCGCCATTCACGTTGACAATCCCATCATCAAGGCCCAGCTGATTGATGCATTCCAGTGATTGCGATGCAAAGGCTTCGTTCAGCTCGACAAGTCCGAGATCCTGCACGCCAATGCCTGCCCGTTTCATCGCTTTGCGAGAGGCCTCAATCGGGCCGAGGCCCATCACGGCCGGCTCCAACCCGGCTGTTGCCGAGGAAACATATCTGACAAGCGGCTTGATTCCAAGTTCTTTCGCCTTTTCGGCACTCATCATCAGTAGTGCCGCCGCTCCGTCATTTACCCCCGATGCGTTTCCGGCTGTAATTGTGCCGCCCGGGAAAATCGGCCTCAATCCAGCCAGTTTTTCAAGCGTCGTTGCCGGTCGCGGGTGTTCATCCCGATCCACCGTGACAGGGTTCCCCTTCCTGTCCGTATACACGACCGGCACCAATTCCTCTTTGAACCGGCCGGCTTCCATCGCCTGTTTTGCCTTTACCTGGCTCTGATAAGCAAAGCGGTCCTGTTCTTCACGCGTGACGCCATACCGTTCAGCGACATTTTCGGCTGTCTGCGGCATGCTGTCAGCGCCATACATTTTCTCAAGCTTCGGATTGGTGAAACGCCAGCCAATCGTTGTATCGTAAAGCTCCATCGCTCCGCGCGGAAATTCCTGTTCAGGCTTTGCCATCACATATGGCGCCCGTGTCATGGATTCCGTGCCGCCCGCTATGAAAACTTCCCCTTCACCAGCCGCTATGGCACGGGCTGCATAAATGACCGCATCCAGTCCAGATCCGCACAGCCGGTTTACAGTGACGGCGGCTGTTTGAACCGGAAGGCCGGCGAGCAATGCCGACATCCGTGCGACATTGCGGTTATCCTCCCCGGCTTGATTCGCATTTCCGAGGACGACTTCTTCCACTTCCGCAGCGGGCACGTCCGGATTCCGCTCCATCAATGCCCTGATTGCATAGGCCCCAAGGTCATCGGGCCGGATATTTTTCAGTGCGCCTCTGTACCGTCCGATCGGTGTCCGGACCGCATCGACGATTACAACTTCATTCATTTGCCGATCCGCTCCTTCTGCTCTTCTTCCCGTTTTGTATAATCATAGACACCGCGGCCTGTTTTGCGCCCGAGCCGGCCTGCTTTCACATACTTGACGAGCAGCGGTGCGGGACGGTACTTTTCACCTAGTGTTTGATGTAGATAATTAAGATTATTGAGCCTCGTATCCAGGCCGACCAGATCGCCGAGCTCGAAAGGCCCCATCGGATAGTTCAACCCGAGCTTGATCGCCTTATCGATTTCTTCCGGGGTGCCGACGCCTTCCTGAAGCATGTAAAATGCTTCATTGCCGACAAGTGCACTGATCCTGCTAGTCACAAACCCCGGAAACTCATTCACAACGACCGTTTCCTTGCCCATTTGTTCCGCAAACGCCCTGGCCGCCGCGGCGGTTTCATCGGAAGTGGCAATACCCCTGATAATCTCGACGAGCGGCATCTTGTGGACGGGATTGAAAAAGTGCATGGCGATCACTTTTTCTTCCCTTTTCGTGAAGGATGCGATTTCCGTCGGGCTCATGGTAGATGTGTTCGTTGCAAAATAACAGTGCGACGGTGCGAAGCGGTCGATTTCCTGGAACACCGATTTTTTGATCTCGATGTTTTCCGGGACCGCTTCAATGATCAGGTCGGCATCTGCAGCTGCCTGCGCAAGATCCGTTGTATAGTGCAGCCTGTTTTTCGCTGCTTGCATTTCAGCTTCAGTCAGCTTGCCGCGGCGGATGCCTTTTGAAAAAATCGAAGAAATCTCTTCTCGTGCATCATCCAGCCTTTCGTCATCGATGTCATACAGTTTTACGCTGAAACCGCCGGCAGCACTGACATACGCGATGCCGCGCCCCATTACGCCTGAACCGATGACAACCAAATTGTCCGCCATTTCTGACTCCCCCTTCCTTTAGCCATTGCGCCGGCCCCCTATTAGAGGCCGGCCTGGTTTGTACGTTTATTCGACGCCGAGCGGATTGAGCGGACGGCTGCCGTAATAAGAAATGACGCTCTTTTCTTCTGTATAAAGGTCAAGCGTCTCAGCACTGAGCTCACGTCCGAAACCGGACTGCTTGTATCCGCCGAATGGTGTGCCCGGGAAGGCGGAGAACGGGCAATTCACCATGACAATGCCGGCCTGAATCTGGTTGGCGACGCGTGTCGCTTTGCCCTGGTCTTTTGTCCAAATGGCAGAACCGAGACCGTATTTTGAGTCATTTGCCAGGCCGATCACTTCTTTTTCATCTTTGAACTTCATGACGACAACGACAGGCCCGAATATCTCTTCTTTTACGACTTCCATATCATGATTCACATCGGTAATGATGGTCGGTGCGTACCAGTGGCCATTTTCATATCCTTCAACCTTCATTTCTTCGCCACCCGTGACAACAGTCGCCCCGTCCTCGATTGCCGACTTCACAAAGCCGTGGATTGTTTCCAGCTGGCTCCGGTCAATGATCGCACCCATGTGCGTGCCTTTATCAAACGGGTCGCCAAGGACGAGCCGCTTCGTTTTGGCAGTGAACTTTTCCATGAACTCATCATAAATATCCTCGTGGACATAAAGGCGGGACCGTGCTTCGCAGGATTGTCCGGAATTGTAGAAAATACCGAAAAGCGATCCATCGACGGCAGCATCCACATCGGCATCTTCAAATACGATGTTCGGGGATTTGCCGCCAAGCTCCAGCGTCACTCTCTTCAGCGTTTGCGAAGCTTTTTCCATGATATCTTTGCCGACAGGAGTTGAACCTGTGAACGCCACTTTGTCGACGCCTTCATGCTTCACGAGATGATCGCCGACAGTGGAACCCGGCCCAGGCACTACGTTCACTACCCCTTCCGGAACTCCCGCTTCGTGGCAAATTTCAGCCATGACAATGGCGGTGAGCGGCGTCAGGCTGGCCGGTTTCACAACGACCGAACAACCGGCCGCAATCGCAGGGGCGATTTTCCAGGCTGCCATCATCATCGGGTAATTCCACGGAATGATTTGCGCGCATACGCCGACCGGTTCATTCATCGTATAGTTGAAAAATCCGCCCGGCACATTGTTCACTTTGCCGCGGTGGCTGACGATGGCACCGGCATAAAATTCGAAGTCCTCAATGGCCTGCATGACCTGGCCCTGGGCGGCGGCGATCGTTTTGCCGCTGTTCAGCACCTCCAGCTCAACCAGTTCCTTGAAGCGGGACCGCATAATCGAAGCGATCTTGTTCATCACGCGCGCCCGCTTTCCGGCCGGATACCGCTTCCATTTGCCTTTATCAAACGCCTGCCGTGCCGCCTGGACGGCAGCATCCGCATCTTCAACAGACCCTTTTGCGACTTCGGCAAGCGCAGCGCCAGTTGCCGGGTTATATGTAGTGAACGTTTCGTTGGAACTGCTTTCCACCCGTTCACCGTTAATGATCAGATGATAAAAATCCCGTTTCATGTCCAGCGGTTCCATTTTTTGTTCTTTTACCGTTGCCATTCATCCCACTCCTTTTGAAAATTATTGGCCCTGAAAGGCCGGTTTCCGTTTTCCGAGAAAAGAGGCGACACCTTCCCTATGGTCTGCTGATTGGCCGGCAATTCTCTGGGCGTATGCCTCTTTTTCAAGCATGCCGTCAAGGTCCGTCTCCCAGCTTTCCTGGAGATATCGTTTGATGAGGCCGATCGCTTTTGTCGGCATCTCCGCAAGCTTATCGGCGAACAATGCCGTCTCTTGCTCGAACGTTTCCGGCGCGATCACTTTGGTCGCAAGCCCGATTTCCTTCGCTTCCTGTGCGGATATTTTTTCGCCGAGAACGGCAAGCTCCAGCGCTTTCGCATGGCCGACAAGCCGCGGCAAATAATATAAATTGCCTGAATCCGGCACAAGGCCGACGTGAATGAACGCTTCCATGAAACTCGCCTTTTCCGACAGCAGCCGGAAATCGCAGGCAAGGGCAAGGCTCATCCCAGCACCTGCTGCCGTGCCGTTGACGGCGGCGACAACCGGCTTTTCGCACTCGGAAAGCGCCAATATCATCGGCCGGTAGTTGCTGCGGATGACTTCGGCATGGTCCATATCATCCGTCACTTCGGCAAGGTCCTGGCCCGCACAAAAGGCCCGGCCCGCTCCTGTGATGACAAGGCAGCGGACACCCTGGTCCCGGGACGCTTTTTTGACCGCCGCGGTAACCTCTTTATTCATTTGGGCTGTAAAAGCATTCAGCTTGTCGGGACGGTTCAGCGTAATCTCAGCGACGTGTCCTTTCAGCTCGTAACGTATCGTTTCGTACATCCAGCAGCCCCCCTATCGATCCTTGAAATTCGGCTTCCGTTTTTCAGCGAACGCCTTCATGCCTTCCTTCTGGTCTTCTGTCGCAAACAGCATGTAAAAGTTTTTCCGTTCATACTTCATTCCTTCCGCTATCGTGGAATCGACCGCGGCGGCGACGGCTTCTTTGATGAGCCGCAATGACATGAGCGGCTGCCGGGCGAGCTTCTGTGCAAACTTCTTCGTTTCCTCTTCCAGCAATTCAGGAGCGACCAGCCGGTTCACAATCCCGAAGCGCTCCGCTTCTTTCGCTTTCATCGGGTCCCCGCTCCAGAGCCACTCGAGCGCCTTCGCTTTCCCCATATACTTTGTCAGCCACTGGGTGCCGCCCGCTCCGGGCATGACACCGAGCTTGATTTCCGGAAACCCGAACTGCGCGTTTTCGGAAGCGAACCGCAGGTCACAGGCGAGGGCAAGTTCAAACCCGCCGCCAAAAGCAAAGCCGTTAACCGCGGCAATGACCGGTTTTTTGATTTGCAGCAGCCGGTCCCATTCCGCAAACTGGTTCTCCATATCCATCGACACGGCATCTGCAGCAGCCATTTCACAGATATCCGCACCGGCTGCAAACGCCCTGCCGTTACCGGTCAGCACGATGACCTTGACGTTATCATCACGGTCGCAGCTTTCCATCTCGGCAACGATTTCGGAAATAAGCTGGCGATTGAGCGCATTAAGGACATCGGGACGGTTCAGCCTGATCCAGGCGATCCCGTCCTCTTGCTGCGTTTCAATCAGCTCATGCTTTGGCATGCTCAACTTCCTCACCGATCATCAGTGTGACGATGTCACCGGCAAACGACATGGCATCTTTTCCTGAAGCTTTCGCCTCATCGGTCCGGAGCGCTTTTTTCATCGATTCATGATCGTCGTAATACATCTCGCAAAGGAGGTAAAATTCGCTTTCGCCCATTGGGGAACCGACGATTTTTGTCATCTCCATTTTGCGGAGGCCCGGGATTTTTTCCGTCAGCGGCACATGGTGATTGTAGTAGTACTCCTCAAACTTCTCTTTGTCCTTCGGCTGTTTGTACAATGCGATTACTTTTACCATTTTTCATCAACCTTTCTTATTCGTATTTTTTGAAAAGCTTAATTGCCGGTCATGCTCAGATCAGTCATCGGCTTCATCGCTTCAAACGGATTCCGGCACGATTTGCAGTACAGGATGCTGCGGCATGCTGTCGGCCCGAATAGATTCTCGACAGCAGTGTAAGGGGACTCGCAATACGGGCATTCCACCTGCCACATGCCGTCATCAGCCACCTTTTCAGGAGGCGGAGCGATGCCGAATTCCTTCAGGTGTTCGCGGCCTTCCTTTGTGATGCGATCGGATGTCCAGGCGGGATGCTTGATGAAAATGACTTCGGCGTGCTCAATCCCCGCCACACCTTCAGCCGCCGTCTTGACATTGTTGTGGATGATATCAAGAGCAGGGCATCCAAGAAACGTAGGAAGGACGGAAATGCGGACCGAGCTTCCGCTTACTTCCACCTCTTCTATCATCCCGAGATCCAGCACACTGACTGTTGTCATTTCCGGGTCTTTGACGGTTTCCAGCACTTCCATGATGTTCGCTTTCAGACTTTCCATTACTGCACCCGCTTTCTTCGCTAGCATTCTCTTAATCTTGCATTCCGACCTTGCAATCTACCAGCTTAAAGCCGGCCCGGAAGCATAAACTTCGTTCAATTGGGAGAGCGCTGCATCAAGATCAGCGGTATGAATGCCGCTTCTTCCGTCACCTCTTGCAATCCCCGGTTCTCCCGGCAGTGCGATTCCCGTTTTTTCCAGCACATCACTCACAGCATGAAGCCACCGCATTTTCAGGTTTTCTTCACTTTCAATCAGCCCGAATTCGGCCATTTTTTCCGCTTGCGGACCGAGGGTCAGTACACCGCCGAAATCCTTCCACACTTTCTCGACAGCTTCTTTCATGCGGCGCGCCGCTTCGCCTTCACTGCCCGCAAGCTGGATGAACCAGGTTTTCCAGTGCATGATATGATAGTATTGTTCGATGTTGATTTTTAAGGCCGTCTGGGCAAGCGGTTCATAGGACGAATTTTTCAGTGATTCAAGCCGCACTTTTTTCGCAAGATCGTAAAAGAAGTGGCGGACGACCGCAAACGCCCAGTCATACCGCGGTTCTTTCAGGTAGTGCCCGGTGCCGTTCACTTCCTCAAGGATGATGGCATTGCGCCGTTCGGCCGCTTCCCTCCCGTGTGCAAGGGCATCGGCATCTCCTTCGCCGAGCTCTTCCAAAAGCAGATAGTACATGGCCGCATGCCCCATCGTATTCTGGTTGATTGATGAATAGGCGACATCTTCCTCGATATGGGGAGCAAGGCCGAGCCATTCCGAACCCCGGTAAGCAAGAATGAAATCATCATCAGCCAGCTGAAAGAGCAATTCTTTCAGGGCTGCAAGATATTCCTCATGTTGTGCCGCTTCTTTCGGGCTTGTCACCTGCATTTTTCTTCCCCTCCTTCCATGACAGGATTTCTGTTTCATCAAGCATCTGCTGCTCGTAATGGCGCCACTTTTTCTTCAAGTAGCCGTACCCCTTCGTCGTGCGGTAATCTTTGTTGTCAAGGCGCTTCAGCATGTTCCGCTCTTCTTCATTCAGCATCCGGACATCCGATCGCTTCACAACCCATATATCAGCAGCCGGCTCGCGCCTCATGAAGTTTTCCTGGGCCATGACAAGCGCCAGTTCGTGATTCGGTGCAAGCAAGCTGAACTGGTATTGCATCGGGGCGGAATCTGTCCGTTTGCTGAACACTTCAAACTCCTGGTAAAACCCGTCTGCCCTTTTCGCATCCATTTCCACCTGGCAACCTCCTTTCCGATACCGTCAGACGGCCTCCGTTTTTTCTTTCGTGAGCGCTTCCCGCACCCAGGCATTGTTTTCATAGGATAGCCGGCGCAGGCGCAGGCGGTCCTGTGATTTCGGTCCGTTGTTGGAAATGATCTTCTTGAACTCATTCCAATCCGGCTGTTTGTATACCCACTCTTCTTTTTCCTCGTCATTGTGCATCGTTTCATCCGGCAGCCTCAGGCCGAGAGACAGGATGCGCGGCACATATTTCGTGAAAAAGAACTGGCGCAGTTCTTCGTTGGTGTTCTTGCGGATTTTATACCGTATCGTCGTATCGACTTTCGAAGACCCTGTTGTTGACGGGCTCGGCGGCCCAAAGAACATCAGCAGCGCAGGCCACCAGCGGTCGAGTGCCTCCTGCACCATCCGCTTCTGCTCATCGCTTCCTTCAGCAAGCGCCATGATGATCGCTTCGCCGTGCTGGGCATGGAACACTTCCTCCGCACAAATCCGCTGCAGCGCCCGGGCATAAGGGCCGTAAGATGCATTCAGCATATTCGTCTGCGTGATGATGGCCGCACCATCCACAAGCCAGCCGATCAAGCCGGCGTCACCCCATGTCGGGGCAGGCATGTGGAACACATTGTGGAACTTAAGGTCCCCGCTAAACAGATCCTGCATCAAATCTTCACGCGTCTTCCCGTACGGCTTCATCAAATCCTCGGCAACCCTGAGCAGCAGCTGCCCGTGACCCATTTCATCCTGGACTTTTGCCATGATGCCGAGCTTGCGCCGTAACGACGGTGCTTTCGGCACCCATTCCTTTTCTGGCAGCGCCCCCATGATTTCGCTGATTCCGTGCATCGAAATCAGCTTAATGAGCGTATTCCGGTAGTCTTCCGGCATCCAGTCGTCCGCTTCGATCTTTTCGCCGGCTTCGATGCGCTCCATAAACCGCTCATGTTTCTGTTCTTCCGTCATCATTTGCAACGAACTTTCCATGCTGACCCTCCTTTTATAACGATAAATAAACGACTTTTAAAATAATTGTGATATAATTTTAATCAGAATATTCTGAACTCCTAAATCATACTTTGGCCTTTTCGTTCCGCCTATCCACCACCCGGACCGCTTTGCCCTGTGAGCGCGGAATTGACTTTGGCGGTAAAATATTCACTTCCATTGACACGAGACAGCAGTTTTTCAGCATATGGCGCACTTTCCGTTGCAGCTGCCTGATCGCCTCATGGTTGATGTCCCCGCCGATTTCCTGTAAAAACTCTTCGCTGATCTCTGTCTGGAGTTCCACAGCATCAATGGATTCAACCCGGGTCAAATGAAGCTGGTAATGAGGATCAAGCTCTTTTACCCCTAGAAGATAATGTTCGATTTCAGACGGGAACACGTTGACACCGCGAATGATGAGCATATCATCAATCCGCCCTTTCACCCGCGACATCCGGGTTGTCGTCCGGCCGCATTTGCACTTCTCTTTCGTGATGGAGGCGATATCACCTGTTCGGTAACGGATGACAGGGAAGGCTTCTTTTGTGAGACTTGTAAAAACGAGTTCCCCTTCTTCTCCGTCCGCGACCGGTTCCAGTGTCTTCGGATTGATGACTTCCACGATGAAGTGGTCTTCCGCGACATGGAGCCCATCCTGTGCTTCGTGGCATTCCATCGATACGCCCGGCCCCATCACTTCGCTCAGTCCGTAAATATCACAGGCCTTAATCCCCCATTTGTCCTCGAGCGTCCTCCGCATTTCCTCGGACCATGGCTCAGCGCCGAAAATCCCGTATTGAAGGCTTGAGCGTTTCGGGTCCTTTCCGATCGCCTCCATTTCCTCCGCAATATGAAGAACGTACGATGGCGTCCCGGCAATCACCGTCGGCTTGAAATCTTCAATGAGGGTAATCTGGCGGTCTGTATTCCCTCCGGAAACCGGCACGGTCGCCATGCCCAGGTTTTCGCCGCCGTAATGAAGACCGAGACCGCCGGTGAACAGGCCGTATCCATAAGCGTTATGAAGGATTCCGCCCGGTTCTCCTCCGGCAATCGTAATGGAGCGGGCTACAATATTCGCCCAGTTGGCAATGTCCTTATGCGTGTATCCCACAACAGTAGGCTTGCCGCTTGTCCCGGATGACCCGTGAATGCGGGCAACCTCCTTCATATCAGCCGCAAACATTTTGAATGGGTAATTGCCGCGCAAATCTTTCTTCGTCGTGAACGGAAGCCTGCGGATGTCTTCCAATGAACTTATGGCCGAAGGTGTCATCAAGCATTCTTCAAATCTCTTACTGTAAAACGGCACTTTCTCAAACACGCGTTCAGCAGTTTCTTTCAGGCGCTCCAGCTGCAGCTGCTCGATTTCCTCCCTGTCGGCAGTTTCAATGTCATGCAGGATCACTTCGTTTACCCCTCCTGAGATATGGACTTTTCGAAAGCGCCCCGTTCAGCGGCCGGCCAGACTTTTTATGAAGCGCTTTCATTGTTGCCGGAAAAATAACGCCTTATGAATCATATGACGTTATTTTTCCGGTATGATGTTTTGTTGTTATACTTGTTACTATAAACATACAGACAACAGTACAAACTGTCAATAACTTTTCTGAAAATTCTAAATGGTATTTTTGATAATAAGTATCGTCATTAGTATTTGTAGGAAGTTTGGTTAATAAATGAAGACATTCTAGAAGATTAGTATATAAAGCAAAACACTCTAGTTGTTCTAAATTGACTGCTCTGGACCCTGCCCGTTCCTTTCCGCTGCAGGCATTCGCTTTCCGCGGGGCGTCCGGAGAGCCTCCTCATCGCTATCGCTCTTGCGGGGTCTCCCCTGTTCGCTATCCCCGCAGGAGTCGAATGCCTTCCGCTTCAATCCACTCAGTTTGAAAGATTACCGTTCAATTTATTCAGCAAACCATCAACTCTCCAGTTTAAATCACCAATAAATTACTAAACGCTCCTTCTCCAAAAACAATACTCAGGTAAAAGACTCAAACTAGTTGATCAGTGATATAATAGATTCCAGAAATCTCCACTTTTATTAAATAGAGAACAATAAGACAGTGAAACATTGCCGGGAACCATTGAGGAGGAGAGGGCTGCTGATGAGGGTACTGAAGTCGAAAGCTATTTTATTAACTGCTGTGGTGATAACAAGCGTTGTTATTTATTTCTTTTACGGGCTGCCGTGGAATGCCTACAAATATAGCAAAGCGTTTGAACATTATTTGGAGAAAACATATCAATCAGATTTTGAAATTAAAAATATTTCCTATGATTTTTTCCATAATACCTACAAGGCAGAGGCTTTCGAAAAAGGGAATGAACAGTTACCGTTCTATGTCGGACAAAACAGCAGCGATAAGAAAATTACAGACGGATACGCGTATGAAAAAACAGCGAACGCCGCATATGACACCGTAAGTTCTATTTTAGAAAAACTGATGCCGGATTATAAAAAGGTCAATGTTGAGTTGGTTTCTCTGGATGAGAAGGCACTCGAAATCAACATTTGGGTAAAAGAAAAGGCAGGTGAAAGAATAATAGATGAGTTTCATAGAGAGCTTGAAGCGGGGGGATATAAGACAGATCAGCTTTTTTTCATTCTTGATCGTTAAAAAGAGAATGCATATTGTTAGTCGTTCCCTAAAAGGGCTTCGCGTCTTCAAATTGGGAACGCATTGGCTATTCGTTCCCTTAAACGGCCTACCTTCTCCAAATAACCCGTTCGGTTGATAGGGAGAAAACGATAAATAACATAGCTTTTGGAGGTGCAATTAGCATACTAATTCGCATCTCCTTTTTTGTTGATAGATGAACGTTCTATAGAGGAATTTTGCATTTTAACATACAAAATAACACTATGTTTAGCAACCTAATTAACTTCTGTGAATAAATTTATGCACTACTGATAAAAAGGTTGCTAATTATAATGTTGTAAATTAAAGATAAGGTTTTTTCGAACTAAAAGACATTTTATAATTACGGTGCTGGATTATATCAAAAATACGAAAAAAGGAGCTTAGATGAAAAAGGCTCCTTACGCGTGAACATTTTCTTATTTAACTAAAACTCACCTACACCTTTTCTAGATGAATAAACTTCACTTATTTCATTAGCAAACTTACTAAAGGTAGGCTTCCTTGCATTTACTCAAAAATAATATCTTTATGGTTTAAAATTCTTTCTCTTTTGTTCTTAACACGAGGTACATCATCGTTATCGTAATATCTGTCTAACACAGTATTAATTTCGCTCATATTTGTCATAAGTATTTTCGGATTGAACCTTTCAACATATGGGTCGTTACCGATTGCAGCACATTTAGCCATTGTGTCTAATGCCACCAAGCTAAGAGGTCGTCCTTTCTCTAACCATGCCTTCATCCTATCCCAAGTCGGAAAGCATAGAGCTGCTAATCTACCCCAATTATCATGAAACTTCATACAGTTGTTTTCAATCCAATCAAGTACTTCATTTGATCGAAATCTATGCAAACACGAAAATACAGACATAATTAGTTCTTTATCGCTTAAAGATTGTAATTTTTCGAAGATGTAATTAAGCCCTTCTTTGGCAGGCAAACTACTTGATGTTGCCCAAGATAATTGCATGATGAAATTCTCATCGTAATTATCCCAAAGTTCTCTAACCCAATCAGAAGCAACATCGCCAAGAACGTCAGCTGTTATTTCTAACATTCTTGATTTTACTTCATAATTCACAGTAACATAAAATCGATTTTTGACAGATTTTAATAGAGAAACTTTATCATGCTGGCTCAGAGCATATATTAAATCATCCTCAAGGAACCATCTTGTAATAGAAAAATCTAACAACAAATCCAAATCATTTTTAACACTTTCCAGTGATGATGCCATATCATTATCAGATATACATACTTCTTCTTCTGGTTGAGTAGCTTCTCCGTCATCATCATAAAAATCATCGTGTAATAAGAATTTCTTTGGAGAATGAATAACCGCTAAGTTATACCAATCATTAGGCTTAAGAGAATATTTTACTAATCTATCACGACAATCCAGACAAAGCCTGTAGGGTTGTCTCTCATCATCAGATTCCTCTACAACGCTTATTGAATTGATCTTACAGGCTTCGCATACTTCAGTAGACAAGACCAAACAACCACTCCTTTTTAACCCCAATCCCTTCTTGGCAATTTCGTACATATAATAATATTCAGCACGATTACTTATTCAACTCCTGTTCGTTGAATAACTAACGCCATTCTTATAACGTTGTCATTCACGTCTTCCTTTATATTATAACAGCACTAAGTTATATATCCCCAATGTTGTATATGGAAAAAGCAGACCTTGCGATTAGGCCTGCTAATTACCATGTTAATTAATATTTTCTCCCTCTGAACCGAACGGGTTAATCTCCAAAATGGGGACGCATACGGCTGGAGCGTATGGTGTTACTCGTCCCTTGAAAGGACCTCGCCTTCCACTAAAGGAATAAAAGCATGATACAAGAAGTTCACAAAAAATGCCAGGCAATCTCCCGCCGGAGTGCCTGGCATTTTTTATTAAGCTCTTATTTACCCCAGCACCGCCCGGTCGCTCGCAAGCTGCTCACCGCGGATCCGCTGGAATTCGTTCAGCAGTTTTTCAACAGTGAGGCCCTTCTTCTGCTCTTCATCAAATGACAGGATGATCTGTCCCTTATCCATCATGATCAGCTTGTTGCCGAGCTCGATCGCCTGCTGCATATTGTGGGTGACCATGAGCGTCGTCAGCTGGTAGTTTTCCACAATTTCCTTGGTGAGCGATGTGATCAATTCCGCTCTCGCTGGATCCAATGCGGCAGTGTGCTCATCAAGCAGCAAGATCGAAGGTTCCGTGAACGTCGCCATCAGCAGGGACAGCGCCTGGCGCTCTCCTCCGGAAAGCAGTCCGACCTTTGCATTCAGGCGGTCTTCAAGGCCAAGATGCAGCTGCTCAAGAACTTCCCTGTAAAAGTCGCGGCGTTTTCTCGAAACCCCCATCCGCAGCCGTCTCGGCTTGTTGCGTGAGTAGGCCATCGCCAGGTTTTCCTCGATCGTCATCGCCGGGGCAGTGCCTGCCAACGGATCCTGGAACACCCTTCCGATCAACTGGGACCGTTTATATTCAGGAAGAGCCGTGACGTTTTTTCCGTCAATGATGACATTGCCCATATCCGGAAACAGCACGCCTGAAATAATATTCATCAGCGTCGATTTTCCCGCTCCGTTGCTTCCGATCACTGTTACGAAGTCGCCAGGCTCCAGGTTCAAATTGACATGGTCAATCGCGATTTTTTCATCAGCGGTTCCTTCATTAAACACTTTGTTGATCTGTTGCAGCTGCAGCAATATGGTCACCGCCCTTCTGTTTACGCTCCTGGATGCTTGCAACCCGCTCGGCCCTGCGTTTTTCCTTGCGGCGTTTTTCTTTTCTTGCATCAACCCATTTTGGGACGATAAGGGCAAGGACAACGATAGCCGCAGTAATCATTTTCATATCGCCTGTTTCCAGAAACTCGACCCTGAGCGCCATGCTGACGACGATTCGGTAAATGACAGCGCCGCCGATAACGGCAAGTGTCGTTCTGGCAATCGACTTCGTCCCGAAAAGCGCTTCACCGATAATGACAGATGCAAGCCCGATGATGATCATGCCGATCCCCATGCCGACATCCGCAAATGAGGAATACTGGGCGATGAGCGCCCCCGAGAAAGCGACAAGCCCGTTGGAAAGACCCAGTCCCGCGACGATATACCGGTCCGTATTCGCAGAATGGCTTCTGATCATTTGCTTGTTGTTGCCGGTGGCCCGCAGTGCAAGTCCGATTTCCGTTTTCAAGAACCAGTCGAGGAGCAGTTTGATGGAGAATGTTACTACAATCATCGCTAGCAATATGCCCCATGTCGCCGGCAAGTAACTCTCTGTGAAAATCATTCCATATAAACCGTTTAATGCCCCATCAATCCCAAGGGCGGCCGACCATTCCCCAACCGCAGTCATTCCGGTTTCCTGATTCAGAAGCGGGACATTCGGCCGTCCCATTATGCGCAGATTGATCGAATAAAGGGCAATCATCATCAGGATCCCTGATAAAAGCGGATTGATTTTTCCTTTTGTATGGAGCAATCCCGTAATCGTTCCGGCTGCAAAACCGGCGCCTGCCCCTGCGAACGTGGCCAGTACCGGACTGCTGCCTGTTGTAATCATGATTGCGGCAACAGCTGCTCCGGTAACGAAACTCCCGTCCACCGTCAAGTCGGGAAAATCGAGAATGCGAAACGAAATATAGACCCCGAGAGCCATGATCGCATAGATGATTCCTGATTCAACCGATCCAAATATCGCTGCTGGCATACGATTCATCCTCTCTTTGAAAATTGCCTTCCGCACGCTTTCGGGTAGCGGAAGGCTGGTGTTTTATCCCGAAATTTATTCCGCTGTTGCCTTCCAGCTCTCTTTCACTTCAACACCCATTGCCTCTGCTGCTTCCTCATTAATTTCAAGCTTCAGGTTTTGCGGATACTGAGGCGGCAGTTCTGAAATGTCCTTTTCGCCTTGCAGCACCTGTGCCGCCATCTGGCCCGCTTCAAAACCGATATCGTAGTAGTCGAAGCCATATGCTGCCATGCCGCCCCGCTCAACAGAGTCGAGTTCTCCGACAAACAGCGGGATATCTTTATCTTCAGCAACCTTTATCACTGACTCCAGAGCTGAAACTACCGTGTTATCGGTAATGATATAAAAGACATCTGCCCTGCCGACGAGCGATTCCGCCGCCTGTTTCACTTCAGCTGATGTTGAAACAGTTGCTTCCACAACTTCCAGATCCGTTCCTGCCATAGCTTCTTTCACAATTTCGACCTGGGCAACAGAATTTTGTTCTCCGGCATTGTAAATCATGCCGACTTTCGCTGCGTCCGTTTCTTCGTTAATGAATTTCACTGTACTCGGAATCGCGTCAGGATGGGTATCGGTTGTCCCCGTAATATTTGCTCCCGCTTCGTCCATGGACGGAACGAGGCTTGCTCCTACAGGGTCGGTGACAGATGTAAAGACGATTGGAATATTCTTCGTTGCATTAAGGGCACTCTGTGCACTTGGCGTGGAATTGGCGAATATCAAATCAACGCCGTCACTTTTGAAGTTGTTTGCGATCGTCTGGGAGTTATTCTGGTCCCCCTGGGCGATCTGCACATCATATTCGACCTGTTCTCCCTCTTTCAGGCCGGCTTCTTCGAGGGCAGCCTTGAACCCTTCAAAAGCAGCGTCAAGCGATGGGTGCTCCACGATTTGCGTAACACCGACCGTCATCATTTTTTCCCCTTTGACCTCACCATCACCGCCGCTTGAACCGCTTTCCTCTGAACCGCAGCCTGCGGCCGTCAGTAAGATCAGCACCATCAACACCATCCAACTTTTACGTACAATAGCAGCCATTATGATCCCCCTTTTAAAATAAGTGCCATACCTTCTCTAGTTTATTGATGAAAGAATAAAAAATTGCCGTTCACGAAGAAAGCTTGTTTTTATTTTTTGCTGGTACTTTTTCGCTTTTATGCTTTTAGGCATTAAAATATAAGTTACTTGTAATCATAGTATTATATTTAGAAAATTTCAATTATTTTTTATTAAAATTTTAATTTCTTTAATGGGAATGCAATCAGAAAGTGTGAGAAATCGAAGGATATTCGCTTCCTCTGGAGGGAAAAATATAAAGCATCAAGATGTTTGACAGGAGGTATTGCAGTGGAGAACCCTTTTGAAAAATCGTTCATTCCTGTGACTTCGGTGAATAGCGGCAATTTGCAGGAAGTCGCTCCTGATGTCAGCTGCTTCACCATCCAGGTGGTGAATGTGAGCATGGTCGGACATCCCGATTCGGGCTACGGTTGGGTGCTTGTCGACGCAGGAATGCCGAGGTCGGCAGATAACATCTTGAAGGCAGTAAAAGAACGTTTCGGGGAAGATCGTGCGCCGGAAGCCATCATTCTGACGCACGGGCATTTTGACCATGTAGGAGGTCTGCTTGAACTGGTCGAACACTGGGGATGCCCCGTTTATGCCCATCCTCTTGAAATGCTGTATTTGACCGGGCACGCCGATTATCCCGAGCCGGACACATCCGTTGAAGGTGGCCTCGGCGCCAAAATGGCAGGCATGTTCCCGAACGAGGGAATCGATCTTGGCAAGCATGTCCATGAACTGCCTGCCGACGGCACTGTGCCTGGCTTGCCGGATTGGCGCTGGGTCCATACACCAGGACATACAACAGGGCATATTTCCCTGTTCCGTGGTGAAGACCGTTTCCTGATTGCCGGGGATGCGTTCATTACGGTCAAACAGGAATCCCTTTTTAAAGTGTTGACCCAGCATAAAGAAATCAGCGGGCCGCCGCGCTATTTGACACCGGATTGGGACGCTGCCTATGAATCAGTCAAGAAACTGGCAAACCTTCATCCGGCGGTGGCAATAACCGGGCACGGTTGTCCGATGGGCGGACAGGAATTGACCACCAGCCTTGAGAAATTGGTGATTGATTTTGATAAAATCGCAGTTCCGGATTACGGCCGGTATGTTGATGACTGACAGGTATGATGGAGCGGAAAGGAGCATGGGCCTTTCCCCTTGATTGTTTTCCTGTGGTATGATGGACATGTCATCATTCCGGAAGGGGGGCCTTGTCCTTATGGGCCTGTCAAGCTTGATTCTTATCATCTTCATTGCCGGCATCGCTTTGCTGATGGTCGGCACAACGAAGCAAAACATGTCCTATCGGCGGATTTCCTATGCCTTGATTGCTGCGGCAATTTTGCTTTTCTTCTTGCAGATGGGGTTGATGAGAGGATGAAAAACGGCGGGGGCCCGCCGTTTTATTTTTGGATAAGGTAGTAAGTTTATTTTATTTCATTAACCTTCCTATTAAAATTTTCCATTTAGGTATTGTATAAATATTACTTATGTTGAGATATTCTTCTATTTCATTATACAAGGGTATGAAGAAATCATTTAAGGCAGTATTAATCATAAAATTAATGTATTCAGGTTTATCTCTTGTCTGTTTATTTATATAGCCGAGAAAATTTTTTGTTGGATCTGTAGATTCCATGTTGTAATGCAACATATTCCGTAACTTACAAAATTCTTTTTCGAATCTTTCGTTATAAATTTTTAGTAACAAAGATATTTTGTTTTCACTACAGCTATTCCAATGATTAAATTCCTTTCTAAAAAAGTTTTGCAAATTAAATAAGTTGTCCATTACTTCATCAATTTTAATTGCAGCAATTCTTAACAAGAGATACTCATCAATCAATTCTTTATTACTCAAGTAATCATAATACTTTTCCTTAAGCCATAAAAAATCGGTGATTTCTTGCAAATTGAAAATCAGCCTTATTTTAAAAATATTTTGTTTACCATCTTCTGATTTAAAAAGATATTTGTAGTTAACGTCTTTAGTCTCAAGGTTCTCCTTATTTATAACTTCATCTATATTAAAATTAATACTGTATAGAATCTCGTTCTCTAAATAATTAGACAGTACCACACTCAACTCTCCAAGATATTTCGCAAACTCAAACATTTTTTCACCGGATTCTTTTTCACTTTTGATATTAGGATTAGGGAGTAAGTCAGTGTTCATTAAAATAAACGTGCTAAACAGAGTACTTCCTACTACACGCTTACTTCTATCCATATAAAAGCCTATATTATTTGTATCCTCTCCAAAAGCATTAATATGGTACTTCAATACTTTATCCAATACTATTTTATTTTTCCCTTTACCTTTAACGAAGAGATGTACGGTATTTCTAATTTGAGTGATTTTTTCTTCATTTTCTTTCGGTAAGGTATCATGAAAAAACTCTTTAAAAATTTCATCTAAAATGATGCAAACACTCCTCAAAATTGAAAATCCATGAACACCCCAAAAAGTAGAATTTTTTTGAATATTTAATATTAACCTTTGAATAGCTTTTAAATCTGTATAAGCTGTTAATGCAGCACTGTAATTCATACCCCTATGTTTCACCATCTTTTCAAATTAATAATAAAACTTGCTACGTGAATTGTTTTATCAAACAAATACATCAATTACTGCCGCCCCTTCAACGGGCCAACCTTTGTCCTCTTTCTTCTCCCTTTGTCAAAAATAACGGCCGCCAGGAAACCAACTAAACCGACCGCAATTGAATAAAGCGGAAAATTGAAATTTGCCAGTTTTATACTTAAAAAGATAAGAATAATAGAAACACTGAATGAAACGGCTCCCCCCAAAAATACGATAATGCCGATCTTGCTTAAAATCGGGAGAGCTTTAAATTCTTCCATGCTCTTTATTTCATAGGTTAGTTTCAATGTCGTTACACATCCTACAATGAAGTATATTCATACAAAAATAAACGAACTTCTATCTCACTTACCTTTTCCATGTAAACGCTAGAATAAAGTTGACAGTTTTTGCTTGATTAGATTTTACACTTTTGCTCTATCAGCCTATTACTTTAGTAAAATAGTTGGTGACGTTATTTTACTGGAGGTAGGATTTTGGAGGAGAAATTAGTGTTATATGTAAAGATTCAGGAATTACATAAACGGAAGTTTAAAGTAGCACAAATCGCTAAGGAGCTAAAGATCTCAAGACCAACTGTCTATAAATATTTAGAGATGACATTTGAAGAAGCAAAAGCTTATACTGAAGAGCCTCTTGGGAGGAAAAAGAAATTAGACCGCTACAAAGACTGGATACTTGCCTGGTTAGAGGAATACCCTCACTTGAGTGCTGCACAAATACATGATTGGCTTCTGGAGAGATACCCCGACCTTGTGGTCGGTGGAAGTACTGTGAGATCTTATGTAAAAGAAGTCAGGGAAGTCTACCAGATTGAGAAGAAGGTAATTGTTCGCCAATACGAAGCAGTTCCTGAACAACCAATGGGGAAACAACTTCAGGTAGACTGGGGTGAAACAAAACAGAGGACTACTGACAAGAAAGAGATCAAGCTGTATTTCATTGCGTTTGTACTCGCTCACTCCAGGCATAAGTATATGGAATGGCAGACACGTCCTTTTACCACAAGAGATGCAATCCGGTGTCATGAAAATGCATTTCAATTCTACGAAGGGCGCACAGAAGAAATCGTATACGATCAGGATCACTTAATCACAGTGAGTGAAAATGCAGGACAGCTGCTTTTAACAGCTGAGTTTCAAAGATATGTTAATGAACGTAAGTTTAAGGTTCATTTGTGCAGAAGAGCTGATCCGGAGTCTAAGGGTATGATTGAAAATGTAGTGAAGTACATAAAAGGCAACTTCGCAGACAGTCGAGTGTTCAGTGATATAGAGGACTGGAATCATCGGGCATTACAATGGCTACTGCGTACCGGGAACCATCAGGTTCATCAAACAACGAAAAAAAGACCAGCAGAAGTGTTTCTCCTCGAAAAGCAACACTTACAGCCAGTCTCTTCGTTACTTCCATTTGAAAGTACCCATACTCGAAGTATAACAAGAAGTGTAAGCAAGGACAACACGATCCGGTATAAGTCAAATCGTTATTCCGTCCCACTTGGGACTTATCAAACAAACGCTGAGAATCTTGTTTTGATTGAGGTTACAGGTGAAGAACAACAGACGCTCGTGATTCGAAAAGGAGCAGAGAGTGAAATCATTGCCGAACATGGTATCAGCTTAGAAAAAGGGAAACTCATTCAAAATCGCAATCATACCCGTAATCGCTCAAAAGGGATTGAAGAATTTAAACGACGGCTGATCTCCTTTTTTGAAGATCAGACACAGGCAGCTGCTTATCTTGATGAGATTAGCCAAAGATACCCAAGGTATCGTCGAGACCAGTTCGCGATCATTCATCAGGTCATCCAACAGTATCCAACGTTAGTTGATACCGTGTTGACCAAGTGTATGACAGAGAGGCTGTATAGTGCGAATGATTTTCGTGATATTGCACAGCACATTAATACATTGTGCCATGAGCCGGTAAAAGAGGTGAAATCCTTTTATACCAATCCATCAAAACATTCTCATATTAAGTCCTCTACCCGTTCTATAAATGCTTATACCAGCATTTTAGGGGGTCGGCCATGATGTACAAGACCGTGAATGAATTACAAGATCAATTTCGTCAGTTACGTCTATCAGAAACTGCGGAGGAGCTCCCACAGCTTCTTCGCGAAGCTGAAAAAGCTTCATGGACCTACTTAGAATTCTTAGAATCTATTACGCGATATGAACTAGCAAAGCGTGAAGCAAAAAGCCTGGAAAAAAGGATGAAGTGGGCACGCTTCCCTTTCGTGAAATCCTTAGATGAGTTTGAACTGAAAGGTCAAAACGTTCTGACGGCACGCCAACTAACACAACTCAGAGAGTTAAGCTGGCTAGAGCAGCAGTTCAATTTAATTCTCTTAGGTCCACCTGGCATTGGAAAAACGCACATCGCAGTTGGACTCGGACTCGAAGCCGTTTACAGAGGATTCAATGTCTATTTCGCTACAATGGGTGAGCTTGTACAGCTCTTAAAGACGGAAGAATATCTAAACAAATCAAAGGTACAACTGAAACGAATTAGAAATGCCGACCTTGTGATTATCGATGATTTGATGTATATGGCGATGGATCAGCGAGAGGCAAATCTGTTTTTTCATTTGGTTAACCATTTATACGAACGAAGTTCGATCATCCTGACCTCCAATAAAAGTCCAGATGAATGGGGTAATTTGATTGGTGATCAAGGGATCACGACGGCGATTTTAGATCGTTTACTTCATCGTGTGGAAGTCATACATGGCGGAGAGAATGAGGAAAGCCATCGTATGAAAAACCGGAAAAGCATATTTTCAGCAGAAGTGTAAAAAGGAAATGAGCAAAAAGTGTAAAATTCGACTTGACGTCTACATTCCAGAGCCTTAAAGTCACCGCTGAATTTTTCATCAGGCCCTGAGCCGCCTCCTGCTAGTACACTGGAAGCCTTTAATACATTGCCTTCCCTGTCATAGAAGGTAAACACTTTTTTAATATCCTTGGAAGAGAAGGTGCCGTCTTCGTTAAAAATCGTATGGGTTAAGAATTTCCCGCTTTTGCTATCAAGGTCATGTTTTATATTAAATAAAAGGCTGTAATTGCCGCCGTTATTGCGAATACTTTCCAATAGCAGGACTGAACCATATTTCCCGCCTACTTCTTCCTTGATGACTTGCGTTTCCCCTTCTGAAATATCCAGCCAGTTCTTATTCAATTTAAAACGTACTGTAAAGTTATCGCCAACTTCATGTACGTCAAATCCGTTTTCATCATAAATATCCCGCTGTAATTGTTCGGGCTGGACCGAGTTCACATAATAAAAGCCAAATGCTATTAAGAATATGATGATCGATATTTTGATTTTGGGTTTCATCCGATCCCCCCTGGCTATCATTATACTGAAAACTGACTCGGGCATTAACCGCCTTTTTTATCGGGAGTATTTATGCCTCGCTGCATCCGGCATCCTATGTTACAATGCAGGATGCTTTTTCAAGTTGTCCCTACATATGAATAACATGTTAAACGAATAAGTTAGAAAATACACCAAAGGATGTGGTCACCATGAAAAAAAGATTTTACCTGCTTTACATAGTTTTAGCAGCTTTCATAATGGCCGCTTGTTCTAATACGGCTTCATCTTCCCAGGAGGATAAAGAAAAGCAGCCGGATCCAGGCCAGAAAGCGGAGGAGACAAAAAAGGATGAAAAGGACATGCCGGGGGAGAAAAATAAAGAAGATACCAGGACACCACCTCCTTATCAAGCGTTAAAGCCCTCAAATGAGGCAACGCCCTTAAAAGAAAAGCTTTCTGATAAGGAACTGAAGAATATGCCGACAGCAGAAGCATATGGAGGCGACAGCAAGAGATCGGTTCCTCCCGGACAGACCCTTGTAAACGGGGGCAAGGATGAAAGCGAAGGCCCTTTGAAAAATAACCGGATTGTTGCCTATTATGGCCACCCAAACTCTACGAAAATGGGAATTTTAGGTGAGATGGAGCCCGGGGACTTTATGAAAAAGTTAAAAGAACAGACGCAGGCCTATTCGGATGCTGATCCATCAAGACCTGCCATTCCGACGATTGAACTGATAACGACAGTCGCCCAGCGGGAACCCGGCCCTGAAGGGAAATACTTCCGTATGACACCTGAAGCCGATATCGATGAATATGTAAAGCTTGCCAGGGAACACAACGCCCTGATCCTGCTGGATATCCAGCTCGGCAAGGATTCTGTCATGAATCAAGTCAAGCTGATTGAAAAATGGCTGAAGCTTCCTCATGTTCATCTAGCGATTGATACGGAATTCCATGTAGGGGAAGGAGAAGTCCCCGGTGAAGACCTTGGCCAGGTAGACGGTGCCGAAGTACAAAAAGCGGTAAACTATTTATCAAATATCATTGAAGAAAATAATTTGCCTGATAAATTTGTGCTTGTACACCAATTTACAGATCATGTTCTTACGAATAAAGAGGCAATACAGCCGGCAGGTAATGTAGAAGTGGTATTAAATAATGATGGATGGGGAGCAGCCACTGATAAACAAGTGCTTTACCGAAAATTCGTCCGTAACGAAACCTCCCAATACGGCGGTTTTAAAATCTTTTACAAAAAGGATGAACCTGTTCTCGAACCGCTTGATGTAGTTAAACTTGATCCGAGCCCGGCTGTCGTTAATTATCAGTGAAGCAAAAAACCTGTCCAGCGCAGGAAAGTGCCGGACAGGTGCTTTTTTATATAATGGCCGGGACAGCTGAAGCCAGCATCTCGCAATGCGTTCCCATAGAACCGCATGATATCGGACTAAAAAGATCTATCTGCTAAGCATTATACCCTTTCATCATTCAACCTTGATAAGATAAAAGCTGCGTTGTCATCGGACGTCATTGATTCGCAGCAAGTCAATTCAACTTCCAACTTTGCAATAACTCTTCAGCAACTTCTCTTTTGACATACAAAGATAACAGGGTTTCTTTTGCATTGCAGAGTGTTTGCCCATGGAATTCGACAGCAAATAAATAGGTATGGCGATAAAACGCTTAATACCTATATAAAAGGAGTTATGAAGGGTAAACATCTCAAATCCCAGCCGCTCCGTTCCTTTATTTAAAACGGTAATGCCGATTATACCTTTAATTTCAGTACTGCGGGGATGTGCTTCAATATAGTGGGCCAGATAGGGGAGGGCTTTTTCCACCTTCTTATAAAGAAACAGTGCTTTACGCACTTCTGATCGTTGGCCCCTCATCTCGTGAATGATCCGGATGTTATGAAGATGAATTTTAAGGAGGAGATCATTTTTCTTGATCAATGTGCCGTCAGTCAGCATTAAGTCTTTCCCTTTATACCTTGTAAGCCTGACTCTGAAGATTTGTTTTTCTTTTTCCTCGTTTTCTACATACTGGAGCCTTGTCAGTGCGTAATAAAAAGGGTCTAAAATAGTCCAAATGGAAATCATGCAAGTCCTAATCATGAATAACACATTTTTTGCTCCTTTACCTTTTATCTTTTTTAAGTTTTTACCGATCGGTGATTGTTCATAATAGCAATTTCAGCCAATTGAACAGGTATAATTCAGTCAGCCAGGTTTAACACTAAAAGAAAAAGATAAGGTGAAGGAAAATGATTAAAGTGCTTTGTCTGCCGCTCCTGCAAATCCCTTCCGGACACCATCAGGCAGCAGACACAATCATACATGCAGTTCTTGACATTTTTCCGTCCGCTTCATGTGAAAAGGCGGAAATTTTATCCTATCGATCTGAAATTCTCGAAAAGCTTATTTCCAGCACATATCTGAAATGGATTGGATATTTTCCAGCAATGTACAGCTGGATTTACCGATTTTCAGTCTGCCGGAATACTTCCGGGCAGAAACATTTTAAACTATATGAACAATTATATTTACAGGCGATGAAAACTCTTATTGAAGAAAGGGATCCTGACCTCATCATTTGCACCCATGCCCTTCCGTCTTATCTTGTCAGCAAGCTGAAACGGTCCGGAAAGATCACCATACCGGCAGTCAATGCATACACGGATTTTTTTATCCATCAGCTTTGGGGGACAGGGTCGATTGATTACCACCTTGTCGGCCACCCGGCCATGAAGGAATTATTAAAACAACGATCAGTCGAGCCCGAACGGATTTTCATGACAGGGATCCCTTTTCATAAAGAAATCACAAAAAGGGCTGAACACCGAACGATCCGTGAGCCTTTTTCAATTTTCATTGCCGGTGGAAGCCTGGGTATTGGCCCTATTTTGTCTTTACTGGATAAAATCGGTGCCAATCAGCATCTCCACTATACCGTTTTGTGCGGGAGGAATGCTGAACTTTACCGTCGAATAAAAAAACGGGATCATCCCCGGATTACTCCGCTTCCTTATATCGATTCAAGGGCAGAAATGAATATGCTTTATGATCAAGCTGACGCGATTATCACCAAGCCGGGAGGCGTCACAATAACGGAAAGCCTGGCAAAACGCCTGCCTGTTTTTATTTACCACTCACTGCCCGGTCAGGAAGAAATTAATTATATTGAACTTGAGAAACTCGGGGTCGTACACAGCCTTATGGAAAAACATAACCGAAAGCCCCTGGAACAGCAGCTTTTCAGCTATCTGACTAATAGCGATCTCATGGATCAATGGCGCAGGGCAATGGACGAATACCATAAAGAAAATTTCAAAGATGAACTTAATGAAACCCTTAAATCTATCATTTTCCCCTGACATCCGACGTTGAATATTGGGCACGGCCCTGAAAAAGCCATAAAAAAACTCGCCGATTGGCGAGACATCAATATTGTTAAAGCCGGTCACGGCGTTGAAAAAGCTTCCTTGCTGATACCCCTTGACGCTAAAAAAGAACAGCTGGCTTCCAGCTGTTCCGAAAATGTTTAATATGACTGCGGGGCATGCCCTGGAAAGATACCGCTTACGATCCGCGGGTTTCCGGCTCTTTCTTCTCATGCTCCGTTTTTAACATGGCATACTTTTCTTCCTGTTTCGCAAGTTCCTTCTTTGATGCTCTTGAAATCAGCCACATCGCAAGCAATGCGCCCAAAAAGAAAAGGACAAGCGTGATCACCGGCACCAGGTACGCTGTTTTATCATCAGGAAAATATAAAAACTCCATCATACCGCATCACTCCTTTCCCCTGCGTCCCATTAGCTGTCCTATATTATACCAGAACAGATAGTTGTTTTCATTCTTGCAGTTTTCATCAAGGAAGAACAAATGCCAAGGCGGTCGCTTAGCGGCATACGCATAAGCGGGGTACCCGCAGGGAGGTGCTCTTTCCTCCCGGAGGGGATCACCGCTTATGACGATAGCCGCTGGCGCCTGGAGCTGGACGATTCTGGCTTTTTATCCACAACATTTAAATTTTATACCTTCCTTAACAGTAAAAAAGGGCGCCGGAGGGGTGGGATCCGGCGCCTTGAAATATATGTTAAACAATGGGGGGGGTGTAAACAGAATTACTGATTGACAGTCTGGGTAAGGCTTGCAGCCCCTGCACTTACATCAAAGAAGTACTTTCCGGATCCGCTGTAGGAATAAACCTCAATGGTGTAAGTGCCGGCAGCTGAAGGCTTGAAGCTGACGGTTTCCTGTCGTTTCGTCCCTTCCGCTCTTGCAACGATATTACCGGAAGGATCATAAACATATAAATCGTAGTCAGGTGTGCTTGAGAACCAGCTCGAGCGCCAGTCCGGCATGATCATAGTGACAGCAAGCGGATGCGCTGTGTTCGTCACTTCCAGGTCAAACTGGTCATACGCTCGAGAGCCGCCCAGGCTTCCTGAACGCTTATGATGGGCAGGCGCACTGATATTAGTGCCTGTGAACCCTCCGGCGCTCTTAATTGATTCATATCCGTCAAGGCGGCCAAAACCGTAGTCAATGTCCTTTCCGGACGGTCCCCAATCCACGGAAGTGGCAGTTAGCTTGCTGAATACTTGCGATGGAGTCAAAGAAGGATTGGCATCAAGCATCAACGCAACCGTACCGGCGGTAAATGGCGTTGCCATGCTTGTCCCGCTGTATGTCACGTAGCTTGCAGATGTGTTCGCCTGCGGTGCCGTTATGTTATAACCGGGAGCGGCAATATCTGGCTTGATTCGGCCGTCTGCCGTATAGCCGCGGCTTGAGAAGTCGGCAAGGAAAAACCCGTTCTCACCAGGGTCGGCCATAGCGCCGACTGTCAGGGCCTTTTCGGCGGCTCCCGGGGCCCCGACAGTATACGTGCGCGGTCCGGAATTGCCCGCCGCGACTGCCACGACAAGGCCGGCATCAACTGCGGCATTTACCGCCGCCGAAGTAGAATCCGTTCCATCCGAACTGCCGGAACTGCCCAGACTGAGATTCAGGACTTCAATTCCGTAGGTGCTCTTATTTGCGACGGCCCAATCAACGCCGGCAGTTATGTCACTCATGCTGCCGCTCCCATTCGCATCAAGCACTTTGATTCCAACGAGGGCAGCCCCTGGAGCAACACCTTTATTGGTGCTGTTCGCCTCTCCTTCACCGGCTGCTATTCCGGCGACATGAGTACCGTGCCCCTGATCGTCATACGGCGTTGTCCTGCCATTCACATAATCCTTCCAGCCGATGACCTTGCCGTTGTCAAGATCACGGTGTCCTGCATCGATACCTGTATCGATTACCGCAACGACGATATCATCTTTTGAATAGGATAGGGGATTACCGTCCCGGTCACCATCCAGCCCGAAGTCTGTGCGGGCCTTTTCTGTGCCGGTCCAGTAGTTCGCAGTGCCATTGAACGCCTTCATTTCCACATCTTCTTCGATTTGCTTAATGAATGGCACGTTTTGAAGCTTTTGAATTTGTGCCCTGGTCATTGTTGCGGCAATTCCCTTTAGAGCATGTGTGTATTCATGCTTCAGACTGTACTTTCCAACCCGTTTTTCGATTGCCTTTGATGCCTTGCCATTCATCCTGGTTGTATCAACCTGAATAATGACAGGGATTTTGTCTGACATTGCCGATTTTTCCATCCGTTTTTCAAGATTGTCGAACACTTTGTTCCCGTCCCGATCAGCCATCACTGCAGCAGGGGCGGGTTCATTTTCATACGACTTGCCAGTGGTCGTTTTACCATCCTGTTCACCGCTTGCATACGACGGAGCAAGAAGCATCCCGGCAGCCACGCACAACGATAACACTTTACCGCTTGTTTGCATCTCCATTCCCCTTTCAATTTTTTTGCAATGTCGGCTCTATGGTGAATGACCGTGAAATCCGTATCTCCCCGCCCTCCTCTCAAAAAGAACTTATATATAGATTTCTAGCAATCTCTTTTTTTTCCCATCGATTTTTTTCGATAAAATTCAAGGCTGAAAATTTTACATTGTTTGCATTGTGATAACGATAAAAGCCCCGCAGCTGTCGGGCTGCGGGGCTTTCCGTTAAATCCGGGCTTGTTTTTGGGTGAAAATTTTCAAAGTAAAATTTTAAACGGGTCTTTAAAGGTCGGTATGCTCGGAAGTTGGCATAACTGGTCCTGGTGGATCATCCGCAAATACGTTTGTAGAAAAGCCAGCAAGTAGCAAAAGGATAATCGCTCCACTTCCTAATAACTTTTTCATTAAAGCACCTCCACTTTTTCTGCAATTTCTTGTTTTATTAAGAAAGCTTCATAGAGCTTTTCTTTACACTTTTCCTGATCATTTTTGTTGTTATAAAATACAGCCATTAATTCAAGAAGTTCCACTTTTTTATTCCTCATGTTCATCTGATCAGCCAGAAGCAATGCTTTAAAAACGGAATCAAGAAACTTCACTTCATCATTTTTTCTGGAATGAATTTTACACTTAGCCGTAAGTGCAATAATTTCTTCCAGGTGCAGCCGAAACTGGCGTGATAGTGTGACAGATTCCTGTGCATATTCAAGCGCTTGTTCCATATTATCTAATTTCAAATATAACTCTGCCAGGCTGCAATTTGTCCTAATGATCCCTTCACCATCTGATAGCTGCTCTTTTATTTCCAAAGAGAATTGAAAGTATTCCAATGCTTTTTCATAGTTCTTCAGTTCGAGTTCTATTTGGCCAAGATTATGCCAGTACTTTGCCTTCAGCCAGGAATCTTTAGTATGGGAACTCACATCCCTGGCTTCCAATAACTTTTCACGGGCCAACAGAAAAAATTTTTCTTTTTTATATAAGATTGCTTGCAGGGTTAGTGCACTTGCATAATGAATGCTTTTTTCATCAAGCAGATTAACAGCTTTTTCACACGCATAGTTAGCCTGGTCCATTTTATTCAGCCAGTAATAAACTGATGCCATATTGTAATAAGCTGTTCCTAACAGGCCTCGATCGTTCTCTTTTTCCAGGTGTTTTACAGCTATGGTGTATGCATGGATCGCCTCCTCAAACTTCCCCATGCTATAATGCATCGTTCCATAAATGATTTCACATTTAATGAGGTTATTTAAATCATCCAGTTCACCAAACAGCTTTTCCGCCCTTTCGATACAGGGAACCGCTTTCTTATAATCCTTTCCTTCTATATATATGAGTGCCAGTTCTTTGTATGCATGGGCAGTCTGTTTTTTGTAAAACAGACTGCTGTCTTCGTTTCGGATGATTTCAAGATATTTTTCCTTCGCCTTATCAACCAGCTGTGCCTGGCGATACGTTGCCGCCTGTTCAAGCAAAAACTCGACACGGTCCGCTTCTGCATCATCTTTAAAAAGATCGTCTGACAAACCGAGTTTCGTTTTGAGATAATGCCACGTTTCAGGGTCAGGCTTGATCTTTCCGTTTTCAATATTGCTCAGTTTGCTGATGGACATTTTGTCACTGACCGCTTCCTGCTGCGTCATGCCGAGCTGTTTTCTTCTCGCTTTAATTTCCAGGCCGATATTCGTCACGAAATCACCCCCGGGGCTTTTTAACTCTTTCGATGCCCGCTCTCTATTTCCTTTAAATTTTTCTGAATTATCTAAATTCAACTAATCTATAGGGTGGAAAATTTTAGTTAACATAATGCTGCCTGGCAATTGCCAGGCAAACAATGGAGCAATCAAAAAAGCAGCCCGCAGGCTGCTTTTCTTCGTTTCGCTATTCTTTTACAATTTCGATGCTTTCGATTTTGATTTCTTCTGCCGGGCGGTCGTTAGCATCGGTTTTCACATTGGCGATTTCGTCGACGACGTCCATGCCTTCGATGACGTGGCCGAATACGGCATGTCTTCCGTCAAGCGTGGGAGTGCCGCCATGCTCTTTATAAAGGTCAATGATTTCTTCCGGGAAGCCGACTTCCTGCATCTGCTGTATCATATCGCTGCCCACATCTTTCTTTTGGACAATAAAGAACTGACTGCCATTTGTATCAGGGCCGCGGTTGGCCATGGAAAGGGCGCCGCGGAAATTGGCAAGCTTATTTGAAAATTCATCTTCGAATGGTTCGCCCCAGATGCTCTCTCCTCCAGCACCAGTTCCCTGCGGATCGCCTGTCTGCACCATGAAATCTTGGATGACACGATGGAAAATTACGCCGTCATAATAGCCGTCTTTGCTGTGGGTGATGAAGTTTTCTACTGTTTTAGGCGCTTCTTCAGGATATAGCTTCACTTTTATATCGCCTTTTGTCGTATGGATGACTGCCACTTTTTCATTTTCCTGGACTTCCATGAATTGAGGATATTCTGACACTTCAGTTCCCTTCTTATTTTGATCAGATTGCGGCTGTCCGTTCTCTTCATTCGTCTTGGTGTTTTCGTTTGTTCCAGCCGAGTCGCCGCACGCTGAGATCGTCAATCCTGCAACTGCAAGAAAAAACATTAGGATGATAACCCGTTTCATTCACTTGTTCCCCTTCTTGTCTGTAATTGGCATTTAATGTGATTGTACATGAAATCGTCCGGAAAATCATGTATCAATTACACTACACGATTTTCATAAGCTTTTCTAATCAGATTTACTCTTCAAAAATACAAAAGACCCTGCCCATTTCAGGCAGGATCCTTTCCCCATTCTTACTTGCTCAGCGTTTCATTCATCAATTCTTCAAGGCCTGCAAGTGCTTCATCAGCATCTGACCCTTCAGCCTTGATCGTGACTTCCGCTCCCTGTGGTACACCAAGGGACATGACACCCATGATGGATTTCAGGTTGACGGTCTTGCCTTTGTACTCAAGGGTTACGTCGGATTGATAGTGTCCAGCTTTATTGACAAGCTGTGTCGCCGGACGTGCATGGATTCCAGTTTCGTCTGTGATTGTAAATGTCTTTTCTGCCATTTTTACTTCACTCCTATGTTATTGTACAGGTTTTTTCCAGAACCCGACCATCAATGCAGTGACAATGGAGCCCGCCAAAATCGCAGCAACATATAACAGTGCGCTTCTTTCCATAATCGGAATGACAAATGCGCCGCCGTCCGGAGCCGGCAGGCCGATCCCACACAGCATGGTCAGTGCGCCTGCTATTGCAGAGCCGGTGATGATGGACGGAATGCCCCGTCCCGGATCTGCAGCTGCAAACGGGATTGCATCTTCTGTTATAGAGGATGCCCCATGATATAAGCTGTTTTTCCGGCTTCGCGTTCTTGTTTTGTGAACTTGGATTTGAAAAACGACGTTGCGAGCGCCAATCCAAGCGGAGGCACCATACCGCCAGCCATAATTGCGGCATGCGGAGCATAGTTTCCTGCATCAATCATCGCAATTCCAAAGGTGAATGCGGCTTTGTTGATCGGTCCGCCAATATCAACCGCCATCATCCCACCAAGTAACAATCCTAATAATACAGCATTTCCTGTTCCTAATCCACCTTACCATTCTTGAAGGCGCATGTTAAAAGCTCCCGCCAGATCATTGACTACGTAGAACATGATCATGCCTGTCGCAAAAATGCCAAACAGCGGATATTACAAGTTTGTTCTGATCCCGGCAAGCGACTCCGGCATGCCCTCGGGCATTTTTTTAATTTCACCCGGCAATCAATCGCCGTGAAACCCGAGCTGCCCTATGCAGCTATGAACCGCCGATCATACCTGGTGAAAGCCCTGGCCTGTCAGCGATACTTAACGCAATGAATCCGGCGCATGGTCCTGACATGGCGGCCGCCACTAAGGTGTCTTTTGTCAGCAACTCTCATACTTTCATACTGGTTCACCTCTCAACTTTTTATATTTCTATCATCTTCACTTTTTCCAGCAGTGCCTCAACATTTGTTTTCTCGGCAAATCCAAGCGAAAATGCCGTTGCACTCCCTGTTGCGATTCCATATCGGAAGGCTTCCTTTTTATCTGCGGTTTCCAGATAAGATGCTGTAAAACCGGCAACGACAGAATCACCGGCACCCACCGTATTTTTCACCTTGCCCTCCGGTGCAGCTGCTGCATAAGCTTCTGAACTGTTAAGGAACAGCGCCCCTTTTCCACCCATTGAAACAATGACATTTTGAGGGCCGAGATCAAGCAATTTCCTGCCGTAAATAAGCGCATCTTCCATCGTTTCGACTTGTGCATCAAACAGGCCGCCAAGCTCATGGTGATTCGGCTTTACGAGAAACGGCTGCTCGGCGAGGGCATTCTTTAATGCGCCCCCTTTAGCATCAATGATCACTTCTGCCCCTTTGCTTTTTGCTTTTTGGGCAAGGAATTGATAAACGGTATCAGGAACGGACTTCGGGATACTGCCCGCAAAGATGACCACATCCTCTTTGCCGAGTGTTTCAAGTTTCCGTTCCAGTCCAGCCAGATTGTTTTCCGTAATCTCAGGTCCCTGGCCGTTTATTTCGGTTTCCTCCCCCGTTTTAAGTTTGATGTTGATGCGTGTATCTCCGCCTACATGGACGAAATCGGAAGAGACCCCTTCTCGCGATAGTTCCTCCGAAATGAAAGCTCCGGTGAAACCGCCGAGGAATCCGAGTGCGGTATTTTCTTGTCCAAGTCTCTTTAAAACACGCGAAACGTTGATGCCTTTTCCGCCAGAGCTTTTCGTTTCAAAAGATGTAATGTTCAGGGAACCGAGCTCAAGATTGTCCACGCCAACGATATAGTCAACCGATGGGTTCAATGTAACGGTATAAATCATGTGCTCACCACTTCTATTCTTGTATGTTTTTGATACTTCTTAAGATGATGGGAATCAAGCGCTGAACTTGCAATGATATCGGCGTCCTGCAAGTCAGCGAATCGTGCAAAAGACGTCTCGCCGAATTTCGTATTCGAATTTTCACTCATTATCCTTCTCGTTCGGTCAAAAATAAACGTGCGTACGCCTATTTTCCCCCATCCAAATGACTGTATTCCAGGCTTTCATTCCTATAAATAGTCGTTCAGACACATTGGAACTTTTTTTCTCTATCGGTAAAATAACGGAGAAGATGTCATATTTTCAGAGGTGGTGAAATGGATTCTGAGCAGAATTCGTCAGGCAATCTGTCACGGAAAACGGTGTATAAAAGGCGGAGGATGGTAAAAAGGGGTGTGTGGACCGCTGTCACATTGGTCCTGGCAGCCGGTGTCTTTGTTACTACAGAAACGCTTGGCCTTACTTCCTTTTTTAGCGGGACAAAAGAAGCGAGCCTTCGGCAGGATGAAATTCCTTTCAGGCAGGGAACAGCCGCTGCTGCGCGACCGGCGGATAACCTGGAAAAAGAACCGGTGACCGTGCTTAATTCTGAGAAACCGAAAAAAGAGCAAGTGCAAGAAGCAATTGCTGACGGGGAAAAAGAGAGGGAGCAGGACAGAGCAGTCCCGCCGCTTACGCAAGGCAAAAAAAGCGGCAGCGCAGCCCGATATCAAACTTCCGGGAAGCAGGAGCAGCCAGCAGTAAAAAAGGGTATCATTTTACGTCATACCATTTCAAAAGGCGAGACGCTGTACAGCATCGCACGTATTTATTATGAGTCGAAAGAGGGGCAGCAATTCATCATTGATGCAAACGGACTGGCAGGAACGTCCGATATAAAAGCAGGAACCGCCCTGAAAATTCCTGATCCCGACTTTTTATCGGTTTATAAAGTGAAGCAGGGCGACACACTTTTCAGCATCGCTTCACACTTTTACAGCCGCAGTAAAGTACTTTCCTATTTTTCCGGATTGAACAGCATCACCAATCCTTCGGTTGATGTAAAAGCAGGAGCAAAAGTGATGTTTCCGCAGACGCATCATCTGGATGTACATATTATCCAGCCCGGCGAAACAGCTTATAGCATTATGGACTCCTATTACAAAATCGATACATATATTGAAGCGGTGAAGGAGTTCAACCATCTGAGCGGATCGTCCCTGCAAGCAGGCACAACCCTATACATACCTAATTTTTTCAAACTTGAAGGGAAGACACAGAAGGTTCATGAGGGACGCTGGATAGAGGTCAGCAAATCGAAGCATCTCGTTACGCTTTATGATGGAGACCGGATTCTTTTCCAGGAAAAAGCGGCAACCGGCAAAAGTGACGATCTGACACCGACCGGTACGTTCCAGGTGATCGCAAAATTG
Organism: Bacillus marinisedimentorum; assembly: GCF_001644195.2. Taxonomy (NCBI): domain Bacteria; kingdom Bacillati; phylum Bacillota; class Bacilli; order Caryophanales; family Bacillaceae; genus Bacillus; species Bacillus marinisedimentorum. The sequence continues at coordinate 109,895 of NZ_LWBL02000005.1, forward strand.
GAAAATCCGTGGTACTCCCCAAAGGGAATCACCGGCGGCAGCCCGGATAATCCACTCGGAACGCGCTGGCTTGGCTTGAGTGTACCGGGTACAAGCGGTGAAAAATATGGAATCCACGGAACGAATAACCCTTCTTCGATTGGAAAGGACGTCAGCCTCGGGTGTATCAGGCTGGATAACAGAAACGTCGAATGGTTATTTGACCGCGTCCCGCTTGGCACGAAAGTCGTGATAAAAGAGTAAAAAAACGGCGATTTGCGAGCCTTCAAGCGAACACGGGAGAGCAGCTCTGTTGAAATGCTTCCTTACTGAAGGCAAAAAGAAACGTCCGGCAGCAATAATTCGCCGGACGTTCTCTTTTTTCATGTAATGGAATAAACAAACCTCGTCACTTCCTGGACAGACGGCCGGTACATCGTAAGGTAAAAACCTGCAGCAAGCCCGAACAGAATGAGTGTATAGGAAACGAAAAACTTTCCGGTGAGGAGTTTCCTGAAAGGCTTGAACGCAGGATGCAACAGGCCGATGACGCCAATCAGGATAAGCGTCGCAAACAGGGCCGCAATGACAACGATGTTAGTCCAGGCCAGCTTCATCTCCTGGATGCCCCATTGGATTTCCAGCATAGCTTTGTAATTTTGATCGCTGATCCTGATCTTGTTCGTCCTCTCTTCCATGCCAAGAGGGCCGTAATCTTTTACTGTCATAACATTTTGCTTTACGTTATAAGAATATCCATTCGGATAAATTTCAAGTTTTTCCCCGAAGAAAAACAGGGATGCGGCAAGAACGACATAGAGTGCAACCAGGAATGTGAATAACGTGATGTTCCGCTGCTTGTTGCTCCTCAATTCACTCCTCCTTTCAAAAGAGGCATACCTGCTTTAGAAGAATAGACCTTCTTTATACATTACCTTCCCGCTTTATTTACGGAAAAACCATTTTGTTCCTATTCAGTGCTTCGAGCTGCGAAATTGCGGCCGAATCATCACCATTCCCGTGTGCTGAATCGCTTCGCAATTTCATTGACAATGAGCGGAACAAGGGCAAGTCCCCCGATGAAAAGCCAATCATTCATGCCAATCGGTGAAAGCTTAAACCATTCAGCCAGAAATGGCGTGTACACGAGTCCCGCCTGAAGGAGAATGCCTAAGACAATCGAACCGAGCAAGTAAGGGTTTGTCGTAAGGCCGATTTCAAAAATCGATTTGGACGGATGGCGCAAGTTCAACGAATGCACAAGCTGGGAAATGCTAAGTGTCAGGAAGGCCATTGTCTGGGCTTTAGCCATCACACCATCGTTCATCATGCTGAAATCCATGCCGATGAACGATTCGGCACCGCTGTATACTTTCAATCCCGTTACAAACGCAGTGAGCGTCAGCAGTCCGATCACCAGGCCGTTTGCCGCCGTAAAAAGACCAGCCGTTCCGGAAAAAATCCCTTCCCCCGACTGACGGGGCGGCTCTTTCATGACATCAGAGTCATCCGGGTCAACACCGAGGGAAATCGCCGGTAATGTATCGGTAATCAAGTTCACCCACAAAATGTGAATCGCAGCGAGCGGGGCAGGCCAGCCAAGCAAAATAGCAATGAACAGCGCAATAATTTCTCCAATGTTGCAGGAAAGCAGAAACAAAACCGATTTTCTTATATTGCGGTAGATGTTGCGTCCCTCTTCCACAGCAGCTGTTATCGTCGCAAAGTTATCGTCCATCAATACGATATCAGCAGCACCTTTGGCGACATCGGTGCCGGTAATCCCCATTGCAACACCTACATCCGCCTGCTTGAGGCTCGGCGCATCATTGACCCCGTCACCCGTCATGGCAGCGATCATGCCGTTTCCCTTTAATGCCTGCACAATCCTCACCTTATGGTCCGGCGAGACTCTTGCAAATATAGTGGTCCCGGTCACACGCTCTTTCAATTCTTCATCAGAGATGCTGTCCAGCTCAGCACCTGTCATTGCCTCTTTCTCGGAATCGGCAATACCGAGGCTTTTAGCGATGGCAACCGCCGTCATTTTATGATCTCCGGTAATCATGATTGTCCGAATGCCGGCATCCCGGCAGGTTTGTACAGCATCCTTCACTTCTTCTCGGGGAGGATCAATCATGCCGGTCAGCCCGAGAAAAACAAGATCACTTTCCAGCGCATCTGGCGACAATCTTTCCCTGTCAGTGTTTTTGTAAGCAAACATGAGCACTCGCAAGGCATCCGCTGACATCTGGTCCACCTGTTTGAGGATTGCCTGTTCCTCGTTTTGCCCGATCGGTTTTATCGTTCCGCCAGCCATGATGCCGGTCAACTTTGGAAGCACGCTCTCTACAGCACCCTTTACAAAAACCGCTGTGCCATTTCTGTATTCATGAACGGTTGCCATTCTCTTTCTCTCGGAATCGAACGGAACTTCAAAAATCCGCGGATACTTTTCATCAAGCGCTTTTTTATCCAGTCCGTTGCCCGCACCCGCCGTCAGAAGGGCTGTTTCGGTCGGGTCACCGGTTTCCCGGCCATTCGAAATATCGGCATCATTGCACAGAACCATCGCTTCCAGAAAAAGCCTTTCTGTGTTTCCACCCGGGTCCAAATCCTCCATTTTTCCCTGCTTATTGTTTGTGAAAAAATCAGTGACGGTCATTTTGTTAAGTGTCAGTGTTCCTGTTTTGTCAGAACAAATGACGCTGACAGACCCGAGGGTTTCAACGGAAGGGAGTTTCCGGACCACGGCGTTCCGTTTAATCATGCGCTGGACGCCAAGAGCAAGTACAATGGTCACAATCGCCGGCAGCCCTTCCGGAATTGCCGCAACGGCAAGGCTGACGGCAATCAGGAACATATCAAACGGATTCCGGCCCTGCCAGAAACCGAGGAAAAAAATGATGAGCGAGATGACGACAGCGCCAAACCCGAGAAATTTGCCGAGCTCCGCCAGTTTCATCTGCAATGGAGTTTGTTCTTTCACCTGTTTCCCGAGCATCCCGGCAATTTTACCGATTTCAGTATCCATTCCGGTTCTTACGACGATGCCGGAACCGCGTCCATAAGTGGTGAGCGTCGACATGAACGCCATATTCACCTGGTCGGCTGCCGGCACATTCCCGGGTGCCGTCCAGTCCGCACGTTTTTCAACCGGCACGGACTCCCCTGTCAGTGCCGATTCCTCCACCTTCAAATTTATCGCTTCCGTCAGACGGAGGTCTGCCGGAACATAGCGCCCGGCATCTAAAAGCACCAGATCACCGGGAACGAGTTCTTCCGACGCCACCTCTTGCACCTGGCCGTTCCGCTTCACGACAGCTTTTGGGGAAGACATCTTTTTCAATGCATCAAGCGACTTCTCAGCCTTCGATTCCTGGAAAACACCGATTGCGGCATTAAGGATGATGACAAGCGCTATAATGACGGCATCACTGATTTCACCGACAACTGCCGAGATAACAGCGGCCGCCATCAATATATAGATCAGCACACTGTTGATCTGCTCCCATACCATCTGCAAAACCGTCTGCTTTTCCTGTTCTTCGAATACATTTTCACCATACTTTTCACGCAAAACCGTGATTTCTCCATCTGTTAAGCCGTCCTCTATGCTTGTATTCAGAAGTTTTGCCGTTTCGCGCGCCGATTTCTGACTCCACACGGTCCGTCACTTCTTCCTATTTGGTCTGAAACGCTTCCCGGCATGTGGAATGGTGAAAAGTCATGCCGCCGATTCTTCCTGTCAGCCAGGAACTTCTTTGTCATTAGCAGTATGCCTCGGATGCAGCCGCTTTACAGGTTTTTGGACATAAGAATGTTGAATTCATCGAATCCGATTTCTTCATACAGCTTGCGGGCAGGATTGCCGGCAAAAACGTTCAGGCGGATTTCTTTTGCTCCCTGCCGCCTCCCCTCTTTCATCGCTTCCATCACAAGTTTGCGGGCCAGGCCGCGGCCGCGGTATTTTTCCAGTACATAAATATCATAGATGAACGCATGATGCGCATCTGTGAAGTAATCAACATTGGTTCCGAAAAGTACCCATCCTGCGAGATCATCTTCTTCCTGCGCAGCAAGAAAATACGCCCCTTTATCAAGGACCTGCTGCACAAGGTTCGATGCTTTTTCACCTTCTTCCGGCAAATGTCCCATCGTCCCTTCATGCATCGTCCGATGAATCATCCCCATTATTTCCTGTACCGCTTTATCATCTGCCTTCTGAATTCTCATTACATTACCACCCTTTTTATACTCAAGCCCGTGAAAATTCCTCTCTATTTAATTCGACTTTTTGCTGAATTCTCCTTTTAGTAGGTCTTTTGGCATATCATTGCCTGGCAATTGCGAGGCAATTGCCAGGCAATGCTTCCGCTCCCGCTCCATAACCCCACAAAAAAAGAAAGCGCAAGTACGCTTCCTTTTGTACTGCTTATTCTTTTACGGCCGATAATGTAATCCATTCGTTGGTCTGAGTTTTCCAGGTGATGTGCCAGCCTGCTTGCCGGAAGGCCGTCATGACCCGATCGGCATTCCATTCGACGAGGCCCGATATGAGCATCGATTCCGCTTTGTTGAACAGATCATGCCGTTCAAACAGCCCGATCGTCTCATCAGCTCCAATATTAATGAATATCCAATCGTAGCGGCCTTCAACCTGATAGCTTCCCGACAACAGGTCAGCCTGTTCAGCTGCGACCGCGTCAACGCCGTTCAGTTCCGCATTGAGCAATACTTCCCTTTCGATCGGCTCAATATCAACCGCATGAACATTTGTGGCACCTTTAAGGGCCGCAGCAACGCTCAATATTCCCGAACCTGCTCCGAGGTCAAGGACAGCGGCACCGCTGAAGTCATGACCAAAAATAAAGCGCAGGCAATCCCTGGTTGTTTCATGCTGTCCCGTACCGAACGAAGCCTGCGGATCAAAACGCATGACTGATGCGCCGGATTGCTCATCACCGTCAAACGGCGGGAAACTGAGGATCCATCCGTTTCCCAGATCGATATCTTCAAAACTGTTGTGCCATTGATCATTTACCGGGGCATAAGCCAGTTCATGTTTGGATAATCCGAGTACGTCGTGGATTTTTGTGTACATGGTATCAGGCAAACCTTCCATGTCGCCTTCTTCACCGTAGATGTGAAGCTCAATTTCCACGTCTTCTTTTTCTACATAGCCGTAGCCGTTGTCATCCTGAACAACTTCAAACGGCGTTTCGTAATACATGTTGACTATACCTGCTGCAGTAAGCTTTTCAATCGCCTGTTCCAATTCCTTTTCCGAAAGGCGAACCGTAAATTCATGTAACATTTCCAGTCATCCTTTTCTTGATCATTGCCAGGAGGCAATCCCGGTTAGGCCGGAAGGGTTTTTAAAATCGCGAAAAAGTGTACGGCAGAGCCGGCAAGTACAAAAACGTGCCAGACGGCATGGTGATAAGGGAATCCCCGCCATACGTAAAACACTGTGCCGACTGTGTACGTGATCCCCCCTGCCACCAGCAGCCATAGGCCGGCAGCCGAAAAGCTTTCCACGAGCGGCCCCCACGCAAAAATAATGATCCAGCCCATGAATACATAGAGGAGTGTCGAAGTGAATAAAAACTTTTTTACGAAAAAGGCTTTGAAAACCACACCCGCGATCGCAATCCCCCAAACGATTCCAAAAAGCGTCCATCCAAGCGCACCCCTTATGACTACGAGAAGCAGCGGCGTATACGTCCCCGCGATGAATAAGTAAATCGCGGCGTGGTCGCAAAATTCAAAGACGTCCTTCACTTTCCCTTCCGGAAAACTGTGGACAAGCGTAGAGGAAGCATACAAAATCAGCATCGTCACCCCATAAATCGTAAACGAAACGACATGCCAGGCTGTTCCCTCCATAGATGCGTAAACAATCAGCAAAACAAGTGCCGCAATGCTCAAAAGCACACCGACCCCATGCGTCACTGCATTGACGAGTTCTTCTTTCCGTGTATACGTATGTGTATCTGCCATTCTTTTAACTCCGCCCTTTCAAAATGGGTGCTATCATCTTATGTTTTTCCGTGCTTTATGACCTTAGTGTTCATTATACAGGAGAATCCAAGATTATTTAAAGTTAGAGAGCGTACAGCCTTGTGAACGGATGAATATTCTTAATGGTCAGCTTGCATGCAGCAGCTTCATCAGTCCCAGCTGAAACGCTCTTCTTTCCACGGGTCCCCGTACATATGATACCCATTCCGCTCCCAGAAGCCCGGCTGGTCCGTCGCGGTGAACTGAATTGCCCGAAGCCACTTCGCGCTTTTCCAGAAATACAGGTGCGGCACAACCGCCCTGACAGGGAACCCGTGCTCGGGGGCAAGCGTTTCACCGTTATGTGAGTGCGCCAGCAAGCTCGTCTCCCGCATAAAATCTTCAATCGGCAGGTTTGCCGTCCAGCCTTCTTCGGCATGCAGCAGTACGTATTTGGCTTCCGGTTTGATTCCGGTTTCCTTGACTGCGTCTTTCACCGAGACACCTTGCCATGTGTTATCAAGTTTTGACCACCCCGTCACACAGTGAATGTCGTTGCTGGTTTCCGCTTGCGGCAGTTCCATAAATTCCTCATATGTATAAATGAGCGGATGTTCGACGAGGCCGTAGATTTTCAGGTCCCAATCGGACAGGTCGTCTTTATACTGCGGCACCCCGCCTGCATGCAGAACCGGCCAGGCTTTTGTCACATTTTGATTGGGCGGCACCCGATCATTTTCGCTGCTCCGTTTCTTCCCGAAATACATCGCGAATCACTCCTCCTATTAGTTTTCGTATTCTGTCAGAGTTTATATTACCACCTTTTCTGAAAATGTTTCTATTGTTAACCAATTCAACTTAATTGGTTGACAATAAAAACCGATTCTTTTACTATTTAATTATTCACATAATTGTAACAGAAAGGCTGGTAGTTTATGAGTACATACAGAAATGGATTGAGATTCACACCAATTGAGATCACACTTGTTGGGATGTTTGCCGCCCTGATGGCGGTTGGCGCCAATATTACTTCGTGGGCCCCGTTTTTGCAGGTAGCCGGCATCCCGCTTACGATGCAGCCGTTTTTCGCTGTCCTGGCAGGACTTCTGCTCGGCAGCAGGCTTGGTGCTGTTGCAATGGCTGTTTATATCGCAATCGGCCTGGCAGGCGCTCCGGTATTCGCCAAGTTCAGCACCGGCCTGACTGTACTATACGGTCCGACTGGCGGCTTTCTTCTTTCATTTATTGCAGTTGCATATGCGGCGGGCAAAATCATTGAGAAAGCGGATGGGGAGCCTGGGCTGCCGCACTTTTTCGCAGCCGCGTTCACTGGTATTTTCCTTAACTACTTCCTTGGCACCAACTATATGTACGCAGCGGTCAACACCTGGATCGGAGCTGAAATCAGCTACGCCCAGGCATGGGCGGGCATGATGCTCTTCGCCGTAAAAGATGCCGCATTCACAGCAGTCGCAGCCATGGTCGCACCAAGACTGTACAGGGTGATCAGCCGCTCGCATGCCTTAACAAGGGCACGCAGCAACGACGTGGCATAAGTTTAGTAAGGCAAGTGCACAATTCCAATGCTGCTAATCAAGCTGTCTACACAAATAACATATGAAAAATGCCAAAACCCGAGGGTTTTGGCATTTTTTTGTTCATTTGATTGCCAGGCAATTGCGAGGCAATTGCCTGGCAATCTCATTGGCAACTATTCTATTAAAATACTAATACCGCCGCAATCCATCCGAAGATGATGAGCGGGATGTTGTAGTGCAGGAATGTCGGCACGACGGTGTCCCAGATGTGGTTGTGCTGGCCGTCGGCGTTCAGGCCGGATGTCGGTCCGAGTGTACTGTCAGATGCCGGTGAGCCTGCATCTCCCAGTGCTGCCGCAGTACCGATGAGAGCGATTGTCGCCATTGGGCTGAAGCCGACTTCGGCCGCCATCGGAACAAAGATGGTTGCGATGATTGGAATCGTTGAAAACGATGATCCGATTCCCATCGTGACAAGCAGGCCGACAATGAGCATCATCAGGGCTGCCAGAGCCTGGCTTCCTCCGATCAAGTCTGTCGATGCCTCAACAAGCAAATCCACATGGCCGGTCTCTTTCAAGACAGCCGCAAAACCGGAAGCGGCCAGCATGACAAAGCCGATAAATGCCATCATCCGCATCCCGCCTGTCAGGATATCATCCGCTTCATTCCAGCGCATTTCCCTGCTCAAGTAAAGGACGATGATCCCGGCAAGCGCCCCTACAATCATCGAATCGGTCCATAACTGGACACCAAGCGCAGCAATGACTGCGGCTGTCGCAAACAGGAGGCTTTTCGCAGTATATGCTTCGCCTTCCTTTTGTTTAATAGCAACTTTTGGTGTTTCATACTGCCGCGGCTTGCGGTAACTGATAAAGGTGGCAACAGCAAGCCCGACAACCAGCCCGGCAGTCGGGATAAGCATCGCCTCAGGAATAAGGGCATTATCAATCTCAAATCCGCTTTCCGCCATGTTTGTGCCTAAGATATCATGAAAAATGGCACCAAATCCTGTCGGCAGCAAAATATACGGAGCCGTCAGCCCGAATGTCAGCACAGATGCGATGAGCCGGCGGTCAATATTCATTTCGCTCATAATCTTCAATAACGGCGGTACCAGAACCGGAATAAATGCGATATGGATCGGAATCAGGTTCTGCGAGAAAATGGACATGAGGAGCAGCGGCACCACGACAAGCGCCATGGCAACAGGCCTTCTGGCCCCCTTCCCTTCACGCCCGACAAGGTTTAGGACAAAATCAACAAGTGCATCCGGCAAACCGGTTTTTGACAGGGCAATTGCAAAGCTTCCAAGGAGCGCATAGCTGAGTGCCACTTCAGCACTTCCGCCAAGCCCGCCTGTGAACACTTCAATCGTTTTAGCCGTATCCAGGCCGCCTGTCACCCCGCCAATCAAGGCGCCGATAACAAGTGCGACTACTACATTAACTCTAAATAAACTAAGGAGCAGCATAACAAGTACTGCGATGACAACTGCATTCATAAAAAAATCCTCCATCATTCAAAATCCTTTATCTTGCTAAACAAATAAAGCACTAAAACAATTTAACATGATTAGGATGTCCTGTCAATAAAGGATGAAACATCATTCGCCTTTTCAACGTCTCATACAACAGATGGGATTTTTACAGATAGGAGATGACCGTGATGAAGAAAAGCGTCCTCGTCCTGTTGACACTGGCGGCAGCAGGATTGGCAGCCTATTTATTCTTCGACATGAACAAACACAATGAAAAAGTCACCGACCCTGACATCACCGGGTATATCATGCAAATAGAAGGGAAACAGGCACTGGTCGTAGGGAAAAACGAAGACTTTTATAATGCTGCGTGGATAACCATTCCTGCCTTTAAAAAGGTATCGCCCGGAGAATATGTAAAAGTGAAGTTCACCGGTCCTGTAAACGAATCGTTCCCGCTGCAGGCCGACGAAGTGAACATCGAAACAGCAAAAGCCGAAAAGCCTTCCGGCGCTTCCATCACACAGGAAGAAGCATTAAGGTCCGTTCTTAAAGAAGTCGGCAAGAAAGAGCTTTTAGGTGTACACAACATCGAATACCTTCCGGATTTCGCACAATGGAGCGTCGTACTCCAGCCGATCGCTGCATCGAGTCAGGAAGCGGGGCAAATGGAATTTTTAATTGATGATAGTACCGGCAAAGATTGAAGCAGAGACAGTTCCAAAACCTTTCATTGTAAAAACATGGAAAAGCCAGCCGGAACACTCCGGCTGGCTTTCCAGCGTTACTTATTCAGTTTCATCTCTGCAAGACGTTCCGCCAGCGTGGCCAGCGTCCTGGTCATGACACCAGTTGCACCGGAAGGCCCCAGGTCATGGTCACTTTCTGTGGTCGCAGTTCCTGCAATATCCAGGTGTACCCACGGCGTATCTTCCGCAAATTCGCCAATGAACGCGCCGGCCATGATCGGATGGGCTTTGCGGCCCGGCGAATTGTTAAGATCGGCCATTTTGCTGCCGCGCACTTTTTCTTTATATACATCAAAGTAAGGAAGCTGCCAGATCGGCTCCCCCGTTTCAATCGAAGAATACAGCACTTCCTCGAAAAATGATTCATTGTTCGTCATGGCCCCTGTTGTTACATCGCCGAGCGCGACAACAACACCGCCTGTGAGCGTGGCAACATCGACGATATAACCCGCGCCAAGCTGTTTGGCATACGTGACGGCGTCCGCAAGCGCAAGGCGCCCTTCTGCATCAGTGTTAAGCACTTCGATTGTACGCCCGCTTAAAGAAGTGATCACATCATCAGGCTTGAACGCATCACCGCTGATCATGTTATCGGTCGACGGGATGACTGCCATGACGTTTTGTTCCGGCTTCAGTTCCCCGACCACTTCCATTGCGCCTAAAACGGCTGCCGCACCGCCCATATCGGTTTTCATGCCGACAATTCCGTCTTTCGGCTTCAGGGAGTATCCGCCTGTGTCAAACGTGATGCCTTTGCCGACCAAAGCAAGGACATTATTCCATTCATCGGTGCCTTTATACTTGAGCACGATCATCTTCGGAGGCTGGGTGGAGCCTTTATTGACGGCCAGGAGCGCTCCCATGCCGAGCTTTTCCATTTCTTCTTTATCAAGAATTTCATATTCCATGTCATACTTATCGGCAATTTGGACTGCCACTTCCGCTAAGTCTGTTGCTGTCAGCATATTCCCCGGCATATTGACCAGCGTCCGTGCCGTGTTCGTCGCTTTTCCGTGCGCATAGCCGACAGAAAGGCTGGCGTGCACCTCTTCTTTTTCCGCTGTGGAAATGACTTTGAGGCTCGACAGTTCCTTTTCAGGCTCATTCGATTTTTTCTTGTAATGGTTGAACTGGTATGTCGCCATCGGCAGTGCTTCTCCAAGTGCATGCGCAGCATCATACACATCCGCTTTTTCAGAAACGAAACTGTCCAGTTCAATAGCTGCTTCAGTCAGTTTATCGCCGTCCAACTTTTTGAACACATTTCCGAACGCTTCACGGATCACCTTGAAACCGGTCTCTTCCTTATCGCCGAGACCAACAAAGTAAATCCGTTTCGTTCCTGTTTTGCCGAGGGTATGTATCTTTGTGACCTGTTTCTTTTCCGGAGAAATATCGCCGTCTTTCAGCATCTCCTTAATCTGTCCCTCAAGTTTTTCATCAAGTGAAGCAAGCGTTCCTTCCAATTTTTGATGTTTGTGGAAAACACCAATGACAAGCGCCTGGATTTTCTCATCAGCCTGCAGCTTTTCATTAATTGTGAACATCATTCCACCTCCAAAAGTTCTATAACCGGTGCACTTCTTCAATTATATAAAAATTAGGGTTCAAATACGAATGGCACGTGTCCGGTACCTGTCAGTCTTCCTGCAAATACAAAATAAGATCCGGCAATGCCGGTAATTCCCTCATTTTTTCGAATGAAACCCGTTCAACGTCTTCCGGGATGACGGAAAGGCATTCCTCTATGAATGAATTCACCTCTTCCAGATCGACACCCCAGTAAAAAGGCCGGTACTTCTGAATATATCGGTGCCCTGCCGTCATCATCATCCTCGCCCCTTTTACATTGCCGTATCCATAATGATACATGGCGACAACCATCTGCAGCAGGCCCTTCAAAAAAGTATTGTCCTTATCCGTCATCCAAATCTCTTCAAGCAAATCATGGCACGTATAATAATCCCCTTCATTGAACTTAACAAAAAACTCATAGTATTCAAGCGGGTACTGGCTCATCCCTGCGACCTCCCCGGAAAAAACTGAAATTGCCTGGCAATTGCCCCGCAATTGCCAGGCAATCATACTTGCTTTCATCCATCATAGCAAACCATAATAAGATTAGATAATCTTCTGAACGGCAATAGTGATTATACGTTACAATAGTACATAAACACCAATACACAGAAAGAAAGGAAGACCGTCATGGAGCTTTTTGCGAATTTCCCGATTTGGACGGCCTTATTTGCCATCTTTTTTGCCCAGTTTATCAAAGTGCCGATCCAATACATAGCGACAAGGGAATTGGACTGGTCCTTGATTACGAGTACTGGCGGAATGCCAAGTTCCCACTCGGCTGCAGTCACCTCGCTTGCAACTGCTGTCGGTTTGAAGGAAGGGCTTGATTCGAGTGTGTTTTCGGTAGCCGTTTTGTTTGCCATCATCACCATGTTTGATGCAACGGGGGTGCGCCGCCACGCCGGCAGGCAGGCAACCGTATTGAACCAACTCGTCACTGACTTCAACCGCCTCGTGGATGAAGCGATCAACTGGCCGAAGAAAAAGGAAGAAGAAAAGCGGAGCGAGCTGAAAGAATTGCTCGGCCATGAACCGATTGAAGTCTTTTTCGGGGGAATTACCGGAATCCTGATCGCTATCTTTGCATATTACACGATTTATTAATGCTGACCAGGAGGGATGGCAACAATGAAAATAGTATCGATTTGCCCGAGTAATACCGAACTGATCCATTATCTCGGCCTCACCGGCCAGCTCATTGCCGTCGATGACTTTTCCGATTGGCCCGAACAAGTCAACGGACTGCCGCGCCTGGGACCTGACTTGGACATTGATATGGACAAAGTCGAAGCTCTAAAACCTGATCTGGTCGTCGCTTCCCTCAGCGTGCCGGGGATGGAAAAAAATGTGGAAGAACTGAAGAAACGCGGCTTGCCACATATCGTGCTCAATCCAAATACACTTGATGAAATTGCAGCCGACTTGCTCACACTGGGAAACGCAGCTGGTGCAGAAGAAAAAGCCGCTGAAACGGCTGCAGCATTCAATGCCTTCATTGAAAAATATGAACAGCTCGCTTCCGCTGTAACCGACAGGCCTTCGATTTACTGGGAATGGTGGCCGAAGCCTGTCTTTACACCCGGCGGGAAAAATTGGCTTACCGAAATCAGCCGGCTGGCAGGTGCTGAAAATGTTTTTGCCGATATTGACCAGGCCAGCTTCAAAACCGACTGGGAAACCGTTAAGGAACGAAATCCGGACCACATCGGCATGGCATGGGTCGGCGTGCAGCAAGATAAAATGAAGCCCGAACTTATAGAAAAGCGGCCAGGATGGGCAGAACTGGATGCGGTAAAAAAGAGGCATATCCATCTTCTTGAAGAGTCTTTATATTGCAGGCCTTCTCCGCGCCTTTTACTCGGCTTGAAAAAACTTGCCCCTCTCATCCATCCGGCGGTTTTTCCCGTGAATGACGGTGTTGACCCGCTTGCATGATCGAAATAGGAATGTGCACCTCTTATAGGCATGGAGGTTTTGCGAAAATACTTGCATTGCCTAAACTTGTTTCCGTTATGGGTTTAGGGCACGTAAAACAGGCTGCTTGCCCTTCACCTTTTATGATGTGAAGTTGGAGTACAAAAAACTGGTTAAGCGAAGCAAAAGGAGCCCGCAGCAAGCGGACTCCTTTTGTACACCATATTATCAACCTTTTATAATCTGCTTCCGGAACACTTGCATCGCTTCATCTTCATTCAGTTCCTTCAGCTGCTCTTCAGTTATGGACCCATTGCCTTTTTCGATGATATATACATCAATTTTTTGCTTTCCCCATTGTTCATAGACATCATCGACCGTTTCATAGTAAAGGTCAATTTTATGTCCTTTGATGGCGCTGCCTGTATCAGCCACTACACCGTATCCATAACCCGGAATGTAAAGAATGGTCCCGATTGGAAAGACCGTTGTATCGGCTGCGATGGTCGAATACAGGTCCCGCTTTACTTTAATTCCGGAATATGTAATCCCATACTGCGGATGTCCAGGGGTTTTCCCTGTTGATTCGATACCTGCCGTATAACCGGTCGCGGTCACCGTTACCGAGGGATAGATACTCCAGTCCTTTGATTCATGCAGTGTTTTAGGTTTCTCTTCTGTCTGGCTTGAAATCAAAGTGGTCATCGGTTTCACTTTCGGAAGCTCTTTATGTTGTAATGAAATTTCTTTTGGATCAGAATCTTTTGCAGCAAAAAGTTTACTGACGATCGGATAATCCTGCTGGCTGATCCATGTTGACAGTCCAGCTGCCTTTACCCCCGAAACCGATTCAAATGTGGTCAACACCGCTGCAAGGAACAGTACTGTGATCATGAATCGTATTCCTAATTCAGTAATAAACTTCATTAAAAACTTTCACTCCTCTCTTCGACTATTCTTTCCCAGAGAGAGCAAAAGTTATTCGTAAAAAAAGAAAAAAAGTTGAAATACCATTAATTTCATCTTAATTTACAACATTTTTCCATAATAAAAGACTTTCTGCCAACAAGAAAGTCTTTTCCTAATATAATAAATTTCTAAAACATTTGATATCCACGGACACGGAGCGCTTTAATTGCAATGCCTGCCAGAACCGCTCCGATCAAGCCGGATGCCAGTATGATGACATCACCGGTGCCTAGTGATAAAAAGTTCTCATAAAGCGCACTGAAGGACGATCCGGGTTTTGTGATATATTCAAAAAAACGGACATTATCAATAATAAGGATTACGACAACCGGATAAATGACTGCCATTACCCATGTCGCACGAAGAAGCATATTCAACAAAAATCCAATGCCGAAAAATAACACGATAAACAAAAGCATTGAGATGATCAATTGGGGTATGCTCACATAACCACCTCCATCTGGTTCCATAGTAAGTTTACTGAATTGATACTGAACCGTCAATCGCGAAGTTCTATATAACTGACAGAGCAACTGGCCAAAAGAGCGAGTGAAATGCAAAAAAGCGTCCATCCCGGACGCTTTTTTACAGGTGGTTGTTTATTGGTGAAGTGAAATATGCTGACGGTTTACTTTTCGCCGCTTCCGTGGCAGTGGTCACAAGTTTCAGATCCGCCGAGCAGCAGCTGGAAATATCCCTGCCCGGAGCAGTAAGGACAATCTTTCCGTTCTTTTTTGTTCGTTCTCATGGAGCTGGTCCCCTTTCTGATAAATCTTAATTTTCTGATAATATATCAGCTTTTCCGGTAATTGAAAAGAGGAAAAAACATGCAAATTAACGTATGAAAGCGTAAACAAGATGTGTTATCTCCTTTTTATAGCCTTTTTCTCATTAATTTAGTTTTTTTGAAAAAAGGCTCTGTTAGCCTGATGGGTTCGATTTGTGAAATACAACATTACAAGTGGAACGTAAAACAACGTAAAAAATGTTCGGAGCGTTTCTTTTTATTGTCTTATGCTATTGGCTCACCTTCCACTCCAATCAACTAGTTAAAAAATCAACATCGAGCTTTAACACAGCCCTTCTATTAAAGCACCCTTTAAAAGAATAAACCTGATTTTCAGCGTGTTTTCGGAAACATTGCCTGTTAAATGGGGAGTTGATTTCCGCTGCAGACTATAAAGGGAAATGGATCCCCCCCTTTTCCGGGAATCTAAACACTAACCACGGAAAATATTTCAGCCAAAATAAATAAACTGCCCTAAACGAGCAGTTTGTAAGATGTGTAACCGAAATGGTCTCCCGGGTTGAAATCGATAATATCGAGTACGTTATGATGGGCGCGGTCAAGGAAAAAGTGAAGCATTTCCGATGTCCTGGGATCCCGGCGAAGTTCTTCAGGGCTAATAAAAACAGCGTCGTCCAATTCATCATACTGCGGGAGCAGCCGTCCTCCTGTCTGTTCAAGCCTGAAAACAATCATGTTGTCGCTTACCTCTCCATTAATGACGCCGGAACGCATCCCGATGAGTCCAGTGATTTCTGATAGAATACCCGTTTCTTCTTTCACTTCACGGATGACCGCTTCATCTATTGTTTCGGCTGGATTGACAAAACCTGCCGGCAGCGACCACATTCCTTTCAGGCCGCTGTATTTTTTCCGGACGACAAGCCATTTTCCATCTTTTATAATGAGGCCTGCCACGCCAAGCCATACATTTGCCCGTTTGTTTGAACTCAAATTTCTCCCCCCTGTTTGCGGTATTCAGCTCCATATATATAAGTGTATCAGAAACGCTCAACATAACCCCTGTCCCTCTCTCTGTTTTGTGATCTAAAAGGAGACAAAGAAAAAGCAAAGGCCGACGACAGGCCTTTGCTTTCATTATATCTTGAAAGGTCGATTAAAATTAAAACAATTTCAGTTTTCCTTTTTTCAGCACCATGGACGGTCCGCCGAGCTTCAGCAAGTAGCGGTTGTCGATCACTTTTTTCATTGCGGCGGCAGTCGATCCGAATAATTTTTTATCGCCGAATACAACACCGATGGCTTCTCCTTCGCCAAGTGATGCCACGGTACCCTTAATTTCCGGGTGGAACTCTTCCAGGTTCTCTTCCCCGCGGATAAGCTTAGTCAGGTTAGCTGCGCAAGTATCCGCCTCCTGGATGGCAATTTGTGCTGTCGGCGGGTACGGCCGGTCGATTTCTTCATTGATGATCAATGCGCAGTCACCGACAATGAAAACATCATCATGGTTCGGATCCCGCAAGTCGTTACGCACTTTCACCCGGCCGCGCATGACCTCGAATCCGGATTTTTCCACAATGGAATTACCGCGAACGCCGGCAGCCCATACAATCGTTTCCGCCTTGATTTCTTCAACAACATCATCTTTAGAAACGATGATGCTGTTTTCTGTAGCTTCCTTGATTGTTGTGCCGATTTTGAACTCTACCCCTTTGCGTTCAAGCAGGTTCATTGCGTACTCGACAAGTTCAGGGTCAAATCCTGGAAGCGCGGTCGGTGCCGCTTCAATGTTGATGAGGCGGACTTTATCGCGGTCAATATCAAATTCTCTGCAAAGTTCAGGGATGCGGTTGGCTAATTCACCGACAAATTCGATACCGGTAAAGCCGGCCCCGCCCACGACAATCGTAAGAAGCTCATCACGTTTTTCCTGATTATACTGCGCGAACATATATTCAATATGTTCCCTGATGCGGCGGGCCGAGTTGATATTGTTGATCGTGAATGCATTCTCCTTCAGCCCTTTGATTCCAAATGTTTCAGCTTCAAAGCCAAGGGCTACGACTAGGTAGTCATATGTGTACTCGCCATTTTCGGTCAACACACGTTTGGTATCCGGTTCGATTTCCGTTACGCTGTCTTCAACAAAATTGATTTTATTTTTGTCAATAATGTCGGAAATGGGAATCCTTGTTTTATCATGATGGAGGGTGCCTGCCGCATTTTCATGGAGCCAGGTTGTCTGGTAATGATAATTATGTTTGTTGATCAGCGTAATTTCCGCTTCATCAATCTTCAGTTCTTTCTGCAGATTCACAGCTGTCATGATGCCGCCATAACCTGCACCTAATATTAAAATCTTTGGTCTATTCAACCCTATCACATCCACCTTTTAAAATATTTTCCGCTCGTCCAGCCACATTCCAAGCGGCATTCTAAATCTTGTGACATTCTTCACGAATTCATTCACAAAAAATCATGAAAACTGTCACAAAATCTTAATAATTGTCCATCTCCCATCTTATTCTTTTTTATCTCTTTTTTCAAGTGTCGAAACCTGTTTCCTGCAACAGTAAGAATTGCCAGTATTGTAACCCTTTTCACAATTGTGGGCCATTTGTGGTAAAATAAGAGGGATTGGGAGGAATACAGGGGTCCCGCCTGCTTAGAAAGTAGCATGAAACCTCATATTTTATGTTAATATATAAGGTGGAATCTCTGGATTTGCTAGCATTTTCACTACGACATTACTGGGGGAATGAAGATGAGCGAGAACGAAAAGGTTTATGACATCACGGTAATCGGCGGGGGCCCGACTGGTATTTTCACGGCTTTCTACGCCGGAATGAGGCAGGCAAGCGTGAAAATCATCGAAAGCTTGCCGCAGCTTGGCGGGCAGCTTTCTGCATTATATCCTGAAAAGTACATATATGATGTTGCCGGTTTCCCGAAAGTACGGGCCCAGGAATTGATCGACAACCTGATTGAGCAGGCTGATAAATTCGACCCGACTGTTGTTCTTGAGCAATCCGTTCAAAATGTTGAAAAGCAGGAAGACGGGACGTTCAAACTGACGACCGATAAGGAAGTCCACTACTCCAAAACCGTCATCATCACTGCCGGTTCAGGAGCATTCCAGCCGCGTAAACTGGGCTGTGAAGGTGAAGACAAGTTTGCTGGTGTCAACGTCCACTATCACATTGATGATCTGAACAATTTTGCAGACCGCAATGTTCTTGTCTGCGGAGGGGGAGACTCTGCAGTTGACTGGGCAATGATGCTTGAGCCGATCGCCAAGAATGTGACGCTTATTCACCGCCGTGACAAATTCCGCGCCCATGAGCACAGTGTCGAAAACTTGATGAATTCAAAAGTCAATGTGAAAACCCCTTACGTTCCAAAAGAACTCGTCGGGGAAGACAGAGCGGAAAGAGTAATTCTGAATAAAGTGAAGTCTGATGAAGAAGAAGTTCTTGAAGTCGATGATGTTATCGTCAACTTCGGGTTTGTATCCTCGCTCGGCCCGATTAAAGAATGGGGTCTTGAGATCGAGAAGAACAACATCATCGTCAACTCTCGAATGGAAACGAATATCCAAGGCATTTATGCTGCCGGCGACGTTGCAACATATGACGGCAAGGTCAAGCTTATTGCATCCGGATTCGGTGAAGCACCGACAGCCGTCAATAATGCCAAAGCGTTCATTGACCCGAATGCCCGCTTGCAGCCGATGCACAGTTCAAGCATGTTCTAATGACACGTTAAAAAAACTTATTAAAAAGCCAGCGCTGATCTCAGCTGCTGGCTTTTCTTCATGTCAGCACTCTTCCGGAGCACCTTCATTCGTAGCTGTACGGAACGAAGAACCGCACCCGCATGAAGCGATGGCGTTCGGGTTGTCGATTGTGAAGCCGCCGCCCATCATGTTTTGTTTATAATCAATGACAACGCCTTTTAAAATTGGCTCACTTTCTTTATCAACAACTACAGGGATTCCCTGGACCTCAAGTACAGTATCATTTTCCTCTGCATCCGCGTCGAAACCCATGCCGTATGACAGGCCGCTGCAGCCGCCGCCTCTTACAGCAAGGCGAAGCCTAAGGTTATCCTGTTCCTCCGCCTCCATCATTTCACGGATCTGGTGACTTGCTGCTTCTGTAATGGTAAGCATGCAGACCCTCCTTTCAACTCTTACTTAAATTATACAGTGTATGGAATCATCTCTCAACATTTCCACTACCATAAACTTGTTTTCATCCGCGCCTATTTTTTCGGACGCTTAATCCAGGTAAAAGGAACCTGTGCAAATGATATCGGCCGGACCCGTCATCAATACCCGGCCTGCTTCAGTCCAGGTGATTTCAAGGTCGCCGCCGGCAAGGTGGACGGTTACGGCTTTTCCGCGCGCAGTTGCCTTGTTCAGTACCCCGGCAACAACGGCAGCACAAGCACCTGAACCACAAGCCTGGGTGACGCCAGACCCGCGTTCCCAGACGCGGAAGTGCATTTCCGTTTCGTTCACGATTTCAATGAATTCGACATTCAGCCCTTCCGGAAACCGCCCGTCTTTTTCCAGCTTCGGCCCAATTGTCAGCACCGGTGCTGAATCGATATCATCAACAAAAAAAACACCATGTGGATTCCCCATTGAAACCCCGGTCATAGACAGCGTTTTGCCATCGACTTCAATCGGTTCATTGATGACGCTGTCATCTTCTCTTCCCGCTGCCATCGGCAGTTCGCCTCTAGTAAGGCGCGGCTCTCCCATATCGATGGTGACCATTCGGGCAATGCCATTCTCAGGGTGGACCTCTGCATCGACAATGCCGGCAAGTGTCTCAATTTGAAAAGATGTGCCTGCTACAATGCCTTTTTCATAAGCGTAGCGTGCCACACAGCGCAATCCATTTCCGCATGTCTTCGCTTCAGATCCATCGTTGTTGAAAATCCTCATCTTCACAGGCGCCCTGTCTGACGGCGCAATCAAAATCAACCCGTCAGAGCCAATGCCCGTATTGATATCAGACACTTTTACCGCAATCTCAGACAGCCGCTCTTCCGGAAGGTTTTCCTCAAACTGATTCACATATATGTAATTATTGCCTAGCCCATGCATCTTTGTAAACGCAAACTCATTTCGTTCCATTCAGATCCCCGCCTCGCTTTTCTTCTTTAATAAAGTATAGCCGAGAGAACCGGTGCGTGACAATTGTTGTGTGTGGTGTGTGACGAGTTGGATGTGGACCGAGTTGATTGCCTGGCAATCTAGTTGCAAATAATGCCTGGCAATTGCCAGGCAACAAAAAAGCCAACAAAAAAGCCAACAAAAAACTCCCGGCCTCAAGCCGGGAGCTTCACTCCATTTTAAAGAATCAACATGCCCGCAATTGCCGCACTCAGCAGGTTGGCGAGTGTACCCGCGATGATGGCGCGTACACCGAAACGTGCGATATCCGGGCGGCGGTTAGGCGCAAGTCCGCCAAGGCCGCCAAGCAGGATGGCAAGAGATGACAGGTTTGCGAATCCACACAATGCAAAGCTGATGATTGCTGCCGTTTTTGCAGAGAAATTACCAATTTCAGGCGCAAAGTTGGAATAAGCAACAAATTCATTCAAAACGAGCTTCTGGCCGATGAAGCTTCCTGCCTGGACAGCTTCGCCCCACGGCACACCGATGACGAATGCGAGCGGTGCAAAAACATAACCGAGAATCAATTCGAGTGAAAGGTTCTCTGCACCGAACCAGCCGCCGATGCCGCCGAGAATACCGTTGACCATTGCGATGAGTGCAATGAAAGCAAGAAGCATTGCTCCGACATTCAAGGCAAGGCCAAGGCCGTCAGACGCACCTTTTGCTGCCGCATCAATGACGTTTACGGTCGCTTTATCTTTATCCATGGTGATGTCTTCCACTGTTTCAGGCGTATCCCGTTCCGGCATGATCATTTTCGCCATAATCAGTCCGGATGGCGCAGCCATGAAACTTGCTGCAAGCAAATACTCAAGCGGTACCCCGAGCAGCGCATAACCAAACAGTACAGAACCGGCCACAGAAGCGAGGCCGCCGGTCATGACAGCAAACAACTCGGAGTTCGTCATCTTGGCAATATAAGGACGGACGACAAGCGGCGCTTCGGTCTGTCCCACGAAAATATTGGCCGCCGCTGACAGGGACTCGGCCTTGCTTGTCCCGAGCAGCTTGGAAAGCGCGCCTCCAAAGAATTGGATAACCACTTGCATGATACCCAGATAATAAAGGACAGAAATTAATGAAGAAAAGAAAATGATGACCGTCAGAACCTGGAACGCAAAAATAAAGCCGATGCCTTCCGCTGCAAACAGGCCGCCGAATAGGAAGTCGACACCTTCGTTAGCATAATCGATTACATTCTGGACTTTTTTCGTCACCCATTCAAGCGCCTTGCGCCCCGGACCCCATTTCAACACGATAAATCCAAAAGTCAGCTGGATTGCAAAGCCTCCGAGAATTGTCCGGAGACGGATGGATTTGCGGTCATTTGAAAGAATAAAAGCGATTCCAAACAGGACCGCAATCCCTCCGAGACCCCATAAAATATTTGTCATCTCACTCACCCCAAATGTTTAATTCTTGCTGACAAAGCAGGTTTGAAATCCATTGTTCTATAAGTTTTAACAAACAGCCCGATTCGTAACCGCTTTCTTTTCAACCCTCAAGGTATGTCGTCTGACCTCTTATGTCTTACAAGTTATATCCTATCAAATTACACCAAAATTACAAGTGAAAAATAATGTTAAATTTAAACACTTTTTCAACGCTGTTCTTTTAAACAAAAATAGATCTGACGCTGGGCCACTTTACTATAGCCCTTTCTTCCAGGCGGCAAACCGGTTGTTTATCTTCACCGAATATCCATTGTAACTTTTCATCCGATTTAGTAAAGTGGAACAAAAGTTGTTTCTTTTTCCAGGAAAGGATGTCAGCAAATGACACAGGAAATTCAGCCTCTCTACGATAAAACATATACATGCCCGCAATGCGGTGCCAGCTATTCGAGTAAGCAGCTGCGATCCCGTTTCGTCAGGACTGAAACGCGCGATGCCGATTTTTGCATCTGGTACAAACACCCTGAATATGATCCCGACCTTTATTTCATACACATTTGCCCGGCCTGCGGCTTTGCGGCAGGAGATCTGTCCAAAGACACTTTAACAGATGAAGCACGTATAGTATTTCGAAAAGAAGTC
The DNA here is from genome assembly GCF_001644195.2 of Bacillus marinisedimentorum. Taxonomy (NCBI): domain Bacteria; kingdom Bacillati; phylum Bacillota; class Bacilli; order Caryophanales; family Bacillaceae; genus Bacillus; species Bacillus marinisedimentorum. Next base: position 132,080 of record NZ_LWBL02000005.1, read on the forward strand.
GGTGCGAAATGGGGGCAGGGTGATTCCTATTCGCACATCAGGACAGTTGAAAAAGCGGCTGAAACGTATAAGCTGGCTATCTATACCGGCAAACTGCTTCAGGAGAACAACCAGGTACTTGGCGGATTATGCCTGAGGGCCGCATGGGTATACCGGAAAAATGGCGATAGTCAAAACGAAAATAGATTTTTAAACATGGCACTCACCCATTACCTGGAATCTGATATAACTGGAGATTTCGCGGTAAGCGGCATGAGTGAAATGCGGCTGCATTATTTGATCGGGGAACTATACAGGCGGCTTGATCAAGGCCGGAAAGCCATACCGTATTTCTCGAAAGTCCTCCACCATAAGAACAAGGCCTATGAGCCGCAGCTTGCGGAAGCCGCTCGTACGCAGTACTACCTGATTAAAGAGGGCGATACGCCTCCGAAGCCTTAAGGCATAAAAAAACCGCTTTTTAGGCTTAAGCAGTTCCCTTTACGTGGAAAAATTTAATAGCAGATGAATCAGCATATCAATTGACATCGGAATTGGTATGCTTTTTTACATTGATAGCATGCAAATTACAATAAATGTTGCAATTGAGGGATTAGGCTGTTAAGTCATTAGTTGTTTGCTATCTTACTATGAGGCTACTGTGGCCAAAAGGGCATAGGAAATGTTCGTCGAATGATGATGCATATAAATCGAAAGCTCGGACAGAACATCAACCACAAACGCTAGTATAGGCTGATGAGAGCCATTGGTTCACAGTCCGTCATACGAAGAAACGTTATAAGTGTTCAAGCCTCCAACATGTCGCCGATAATATATTAAATCGTGAATTCAAGGCTGAAAATCCAAATGAAAAATGGGTAACGGATGTCACACGAATTCAAGTATGGCTCCGCAAAGAAAGCTTATCCTAAGCGCCATTCTTGATTTGTACGATGGCTCAATTGTCAGCTAGGTCTTTGGGCATTCCAATGACAATGCCCTTGTATTCGAGACGCTTGGCCTGATAACAGAGCACCTGGATGGGATCAGCCCCTTCTTCACAGTGACGTGGATTCAAGTATACCTCTCAAGGCTTTAAGCGAAGGATTGATAAAGCCGGGATGACTCAGAGTATGTCACGGGTAGGCAGATCCATCGATAATGGGCCCCTGAAATCCTTTTAGGGAACACTTAAAAGTGAGAAATATTATTTGCACAAATACGAAACGTTTGAAGAGCTATCCAAACCGGTAGAGCAGTATATACATTTCGATAATCATGAAAGATACCAAAAACGACTAAACGGCCTTAGCCCTATTGAATATAGAGCTAAAGCCGCTTAGACCACTTTTTATTATTTCCACTGTCTACTTGACAGGGGACAGTTTTCTCCATGTTATCAGAACTCTTATTTTCGTGCAGTGTCCTTTAATGTGCCGTTTAAGGCGTCTCTGATTTATGTCATGCAGCGTATCAGCCTCTGCATCTTAAAACATCGGATTTTCTTCAATAAATTGATAAATGTTTTTGACAAGCTCGTCCGGTGTATTTCCGGTGACGACCTCACCATTTACAAGCGCGTAATGGGATTCAAAGCACTTGCCGCAATAACCCAGACATCCATACTCGACCACATCCAGATTCGGGTCTTTTTCAAGCTGTTCTTTCGCTTTTTGGGAACCGCTTGCCAGGTTGCTGATGCAAAATTCCACTAAAGGCATCATTTCCAATCACCTCTCAATTACCACTACTATGCTAACGAAAACCTGCCTTTCCGTCAACAAAACAGGTCCCTCTTTTTCTTCCTTGAATGAACAAATGCGCAAGGCGCCCGCTTAGCGGCGTACGCATAAGCGGGGGTTCCCGCAGGGAGGTGCTCTTTCCTCCCGGAGGGGATCACCGCTTATGACGATAGCCGCTGGCGCCTGGAGCTGGATGATTCCCTTCCGGCTTTTTATCCACAACGCTTACATTTTAACAATTTTAAAAACCCGGAACGTGTCCGGGCAAGTGTCTAGCGAACCGGTTCATATCCCCGGTCTTCCATTATTTTATAGATGTCCTTCAGCCTCGGATTCCCCTCGGCAATTATTTCGCCATCAATGACAACAACCGGATAAATGAGATCTTCCTCAAGAACCCGTTCGGCAAATTTTTTCTCGGATTCCGGCGGATTTTGGAAATCGACATATTCGATGCCGAATGGCTGGTCCGGATATTTGCGGGAAATAGCCGCTTTTAGCCATTCGTATGTCTCTTTGGATGACGGCATTCCGACACAGCTTGCGCAAATCTGCTCGGCACCGTATACATAAATGGTTACGCTTCCTTCTGTCATATTGTTTCCCCCTGTTATGTCCTTACTCCCATTTTAGCAGAAATTTCGCATCTGTATATTTTTATTGTTTGCATGAGCAGGCGGTTTTCATTCACAAGACAGGAGAAGAAGTCACCACAGGATGACGATGTACGTATACTGGCGACAACGGAATATATTGTAAAAAAATGATTCCTGCCAAAAAAATTGAGGCCGTCGGATAGATTTTTATGTTTGGACCTATTATAATATGGGTATGGAAAGGAGTCGATAAATGATGACAGAACAAGTGAAAGAAGTTTTGGATAAACTCCGTCCCTTCCTGCTTCGTGACGGTGGGGATGTTGAATTAGTAGATATTGAAGACGGCATCGTGAAAGTTCGCCTCATGGGTGCATGCGGAAGCTGCCCGAGCTCCACAATCACTTTGAAGGCAGGTATTGAGCGTGCCCTGATGGAAGAGGTTCCGGGCGTACTCGAAGTTGAGCAAGTATTTTAATTTCATAATGCTCGTAAAGCTCCCGCAAGTTTCCATGCGGGAGCTTTTTTTGATTTCATGTCTTATACTCTTTCACCCTGCTGAAGAACGGCAAGCCCTTTTTCAGCAGGTTCCATGCATTCTGTATGCCACTCCGGATACATAAGTGCGAGTGTTTCCTGTACTTCAGCGGCCTTGCCTTTTGGCACAAAGAACAGCACAGTCGGCCCTGCTCCGCTAAGCACTGCACTGTAGGCCCCCACTTTATTCCTTGCCTTTCTGGCCAGTTCCAGTTCGGGAACGAGGCTGGCGCGGAAAGGTTCATGGAATGAATCCTGTTCCATCATTTGGCCGGCAAGGATCCAATCTTTTTGAAAGAAGGCGGCAACGAGGACGTTCGTCACAGCGCTTGCGGAAACGGCCTGCCGGCGGCTGAATTGTTCAGGTAGAACGTTGCGGGCATCCTTTGTCCGCAATTCATAATTCGGGATGACTGCTACGATGTCGAGGTCGGGCACCCCAGACTGAACCGTTTTCGTATCTTCGGAAGTATGAAAACCGATGGCACACCCACCGTAATAGGATGCGGAAACATTGTCCGGATGACCTTCAAAAAGGGAGCCGATCCGGACTTTTTCCGCTTTCGCCAGACCGAGGGCTAACAGCTGGTCGGCAAGCTCGATTCCCGCGGTTATCGCTGCTCCGCTGCTGCCAAGCCCCCTCGCCATTGGAATTTCACTTGAGACAAATACTTCACACGGTTGCATATCGGAAGCACGGCGGCCGTTTTGCTCAGCGGCAAACTCGGCAGCCTGGTATATCAGGTTCTGTTCGTCCGCAGGAATTCCGATCACTTCTGAAGATCGGGGATGAAATTGCCAATTTTCAGCCGGGAACACATCCAGCTGCAAATATCGGTTAACTGCAAGGCCGATAGAGTCGAATCCAGGTCCCAGGTTTGATGTGCTGCCCGGAACCCTGATGGAAAAAGGCGGCTTCATTGGTGGACAGCCCTTTCGATACGGCTCCTGACCTCTTTCTCTTCATTCGGCAAGACAACAGGCTCGATTTCTGCTGTATCGATGGCAACAGAAGGATCCTTTAGTCCATTGCCAGTCAAAACAGCGACAACGACAGATCCCCGTTTGACCTCCCCGCTCTCAATCTGTTTTTTCAAGCCGGCAATGGAAGCGCATGATGCCGGTTCGGCGAATATTCCCTCTGTCTCGGCAAGAAGGGTGTATGCCTCAAGTATTTCATCGTCTGTCACTTCGCCGATTTTTCCATTTGATTGTTCAGCGGCAGCTACAGCTTTATCCCAGCTGGCGGGATTTCCGATCCGGATTGCCGTTGCGATTGTTTCCGGTTCTTCAATGACTTTATTGCGGACAATCGCCGCTGCCCCTTCTGCTTCAAATCCGCGCATTTCCGGGAGGGCAGTCCCTTTTTTCTCATGGTATTCCTTGAATCCTTTCCAGTAAGCGGATATATTTCCGGCATTGCCGACCGGAATAGCAAGGATATCAGGTGCTTTACCGAGCTGGTCGCATACCTCGAATGCAGCCGTTTTTTGCCCTTCAAGCCTGTATGGATTGACGGAATTGACAAGGGTGTAAGATCCCTCTTCACTGATATTCCGCACCATTGTCAGCGCCTGGTCAAAGTTTCCTTTAATCGCATATACTTCCGCTCCATACATGACAGCCTGCGCCAGTTTTCCCATGGCAATCTTGCCGTCGGGGATGACGATGATGCACCGCATCCCGGCCCGGGCCGCATAAGCTGCCGCTGAAGCGGATGTGTTTCCGGTCGATGCACATATAACGGCATCACTTCCTTCTTCCTTCGCCTTGGCGACAGCCATCACCATGCCTCTGTCTTTGAACGAACCTGTTGGATTAGCCCCTTCCACTTTCACATACAGCTCGATTCCCCATTGCTCGGATAGATGGACAAGGGGAATCAGCGGAGTATTGCCTTCGTTCAGCGAAAGGACAGGTGTTTTTTCAGTTACAGGCAAGAAATCTTCATACTCCGACAGCAAGCCTTTCCACATCATGATTCTCTGCCTCCTTCGACTCTGTAAACACTTTTCACATTCAGGACGGCATCCGCCTCTTCCAGCCGCTGCTTAATGTTTTCGTATGCCGATTTCGACGCAGTATGGGTGATCAGCACAAGCTCGGCCGTTCCTTTTTCTTTTAAAGGCAGCTGCAGGATCTTTTCAAAGCTGACCCCTTCATCTGCAAAAAGAGTGGTGATCCGCGCCAATACCCCTGCCTCGTCAATGACATGGAGACGGAAAAAATACTGCGCAAACACTTCACTGCTTTCTTTCAGCTTTTTTGGATATTGCGGAGTGACCGCTGACTGCCCGTTTACACCGAGACGCTTGTTCTTGATCACTTCAACAAGGTCAGAGACGACAGCCGTTGCGGTAGGGAGTTCTCCTGCACCCGGTCCGTAAAACATCGTTTCTCCGACAGCTTCGCCGTATACATACACTGCATTGAATTCATTATGGACAGAGGAAAGCGGGTGATCCTCCGGAAGGAAAGCCGGCTGGACGCTGACTTCCGCTTTGTCTTCAACCCGGTCGGCGATCCCGATCAGTTTCATCGTATAGCCAAGCTGCTTTCCGTATTTGATATCCTCCTCTGTCACATTTTCGATCCCCTGGTGTTCAACATCATCAAGGTCCATGTTCATCGAAAAACCGAGCGTCGCCATGATCGCCATCTTGCGGGCCGCATCAAGCCCGCTTACATCGGCAGTCGGATCTGATTCAGCGTATCCGAGCTCCTGGGCTTCTTTCAATACATCATCGTAAGCTCTGCCTTCCTGGGACATTTTCGTCAAAATATAATTTGTCGTCCCATTCACGATGCCCATCATCTTTTTAATCCGGTCTGATGCCAGGCCTTCTACAAGGCTGCGCAGAATCGGAATGCCGCCCGCCACACTTGCTTCATAGAAAAGGTCGCATTCGTTTTCGGCAGCGGCCTTCAGCAGCTCCGTTCCGTGAAGTGCCATCAAGTCTTTATTCGCAGTCACAACATGCTTTTTATTATTCAGGGCGTGAAGGATATATCCCCGTGATTCTTCAATTCCGCCCATTACCTCAATAACGACATCAATGTCCGGATTATCGAGAACCTCATAAGGGTCGCTTGTCAAAAGTCCCTCATCCACTTTCACTTTCCTGGCTTTCTTCATATCCTTTACAAGCACTTTATTGATATCAACCGAACAGCCGACTTGATGCATCAGTTTATCCTGGTGATTCTCGATAATTCGAACCACACCGCTTCCGACTGTTCCCAAACCAAGAAGCCCGACTGAAATGTTTTCTGCCATTTTTTTCACCCCACAAGTGTTTTTATATAAAATACATCTGTTTATATATAAAGGACATTATAAATTCAATTCTGAAAATTTACAAGGGGTTTCCCTTAAAGCAGTAACCTGCTTTCTGATACTGCAGTGGTTGTCCGAAAAACACCTTGAGAAGGGGGATAGCAGAAAACCGGCTTAACCAGCCGGTTTATGAAAGGACATCACTGTTTACAACTTTGGCCTCTTCCGGCCGGTCTGACAGCACATGGAAAATGTTTTCAACGGCCGTGCGCGCCATCAGGTGCCTTGTTTCCGTACTTGCACTGCCGATATGCGGTAATGCTGTCACCTGCTTGAGAGACAGCAGCGGGTGGTCGGCAGGGATTGGTTCTTTTTCAAATACATCCAATCCGGCTCCAGCAATTTCACCTTCTTTTAATGCTTCATATAACGCCTTCTCATCAACAACCGCCCCTCTTGCGACATTGATGAATAATGCCTCAGGCTTCATCGCCTGGAATGCCGCTTTGTTGAATAAATGACGGGTCTCCTCAGTCAGCGGAGTCAGGCAGACAACAAAATCCGACCGTTTGAGGAGTTCTTCAAAATCGCAATATACTGCATTAAGCTGCTCCTCTGCTTCCGGTTTCCGCGAACGGTTGTGATAAAGGATCTCCATATCAAACCCCTTTGCCCTTTTTGCGACAGCTTCGCCGATCCGCCCCATACCGACAATTCCGATTGTTTTATGGTGCACATCCGATCCGGCCATGAAAAAGGGTGACCAGTGGGCCCAGCGTCCTTCCTTCACAATTTCAGAAGCTTCTACAATTCTCCGGGCTGAAGCGAGCAGCAGGGTGAAGGCAAGGTCGGCTGTCGTATCCGTGAGAATATCAGGAGTATGCCCGATTATGACATTATGTCCGGTCGCCGCTTCCACATCAATATTGTCATAACCTACCGCCATGTTGGATACGGTTTTTAGATTTTGTGCCCGCTCAAGCAGTTCTTCATCCACACGATCTGACAGCATCGTCAGCAACGCATCGGCCCTCTCCGCCTTTTCAAGAAGGACAGAGCGCGGAACAGGCTCCTCTTCTTTATCCCACATCTCGATTTCGGCGATCTCTCTCAATGATTCCAGTTCTTCTTCGGGAAGTTTTCGTGCAACGTATACAAAGTGCTTATCCTCCAACTGTTTCCACAACCTTTCCACTACGCTTTCACATTTCGGTTTAAGACCGTTACCCCATACTTCTCGCTTGCCGCGCGATTTCCTTCCAGGCAAAAATCCTATTTCTTCTTTTGCAGCGAATCTTGCATCCAGTCCAAGGGCTGAACTTGCGCCCCCTGGCTGACCCGCTCGATGACAGCCGGCATCTGTCTCAGCATCCTTTCGTACCCTTGCGCATTTTCCACAATCCGATTCAGCCTTCTTTCATAGCGGAGTTGTTCATCAACAGCGCCCTCATGGCGATAATACCCCTCTACCGCTTCAAAATAATGGAGCGGAAACAGCAGCCTGGCAAAAAACTGGCGCCATCCATATGGACTGAGCGGCTGATATTGGGCGTATTCATATAAGAAATTGAGAACCATTTGCTGATCCGGCCGGCTTCCGGGACCGCATTCCCTCCTGACCCACTCGGCCAGATCCCTTGCCGGGTGATCCCATACCCACAGGTGCGGCATTTTTAACCGTCCATTTTCTATCCAAGCCTGCCGGTCAAAGCGCTTGTGGCAAATCGTCCCTGCATCGGACTGCTGTCTCGGCACATCGATTTCCGTATCCACAAGGTATTGGACAGCATTTTCAGTGAGTCCCAGATAATATGGATATGTTTCCTGAAACAGTGCTTCAAACTCTGTGTGCTTCCGGCTCTTATAATTGTTCCGCCATTCTTCAAGTGCATCGATCCGCTCCACCCAGTAATCGTGCCAGGCACCGTACCGGTCCCTTTTTGAAAAAGCTCCCCTGTACATCCGGCCGCGCTGGTGGAAAACTGCAAGCTCCTGACCGGTCCTTCCTACTGTTCCTGTTGCTGCCCTTCCTCCTCTTATCAAGATGGATTTGCCGTTGTTTTCTTCTCTTCCTTCGTAAGGATGAATCGTTCCGATCGTCCTGTCCCCCTGTCCGGCAAGATGGGTGCTGACTTTTTGAAGTTCCTCCAGATCTTCCGGTTCCAAATCGTCCGCCGGAACAATAAGATATAAAAAACCTTCCTGCATGAATGCCTGATAGCCGTTCACTTGAAATAGACGCCCAGCACCTTCAGAAGCATTATGGTGATATTTCATCATTCTTATCCCCCCGGCTGATTGTTACTCTCGTTCATACCTATGAAACCGATTATGTACTTTTGTCATATTCAGCTCAAATCCCCGAATAAATTATTAAGAAAAACGAAAAGAATAAAGGATGAACATACCGCGGAAATCGGCCTTCATGCTCAATACATGCCGCAGTACCGGCAATATCCATAAAAGTGAAAACAGGGGTGAATTGATTGAAGACAGAAAAAGAAGTAACCCAATTAGAAAGCACCGCCAGGAAATGGCTTGATGAACGTGGTGTTAAGGTTGAAGATATCGCAGAGCTTGTATACTTTCTGCAGTCTAAATATCATGAGGACCTGGAGATGGAAGTCTGCCTCCACAATGTTGAACGCGTCATGGCGAAACGCGAAGTGCAAAACGCGATTTTAACCGGTATCGCGCTTGACCGCCTTGCCGAAAAAAAACTGCTTGAAGAACCATTGCTTGACATCATTTCCCGTGATGAGAGCTTATACGGAATAGATGAAGTCATCGCCCTTTCCATCGTCAACGTCTACGGTTCCATCGGCTTTACGAACTATGGATATATCGACAAACAAAAACCGGGTATCTTACAGGCTCTGAATGATAAACGCACAGGAGAAATCCACACATTTCTCGATGACATCGTAGGCGCAATAGCCGCCGCAGCCTCCAGTCGACTTGCCCATAGAGCGGCACACGTTGAATAATACGAGAAGTCCCGGGCAGACAATATTTTCACAACATCTGCAGTTTTGACTGATTAACCAGAACAAAAGCACAAGGCGCCCGCTTATGACGATAGCCGCCGGCGCCTGGAGCTGGACGATTCCCTTCTGGCTTTTTAATCCACATCGCAAAAAATTTATAATTTCAACAACAAAGAAGCCGGAACACAATTGACATTGCGTTCCGGCTTCTTCAATTCGTCATGCTGATCCGGTTCACTTCCACTCATCAAGAGACATGATCGTGTAAGTCGGCTGCACTTCATAGTCCTTGAGCCGTTCAGGTGTCGTCACGCCAGTATGGACCATAAGCGTGTCGATGCCGGCATTGATTCCCGCCAGTATGTCAGTATCATAGTTGTCACCCACCATCAACACATCTTCCTTTGGTGCGCCAAGCGCCTCCATGGCCTGGTCCATGATGATGGGCTCCGGTTTTCCAATGAAGATCGGCTGTACTCCGGTAGACACTGTCACAACCGAAGTCAGTGATCCGTTTCCGGGCAGAAACCCTCTTTCTGTCGGAATCGAAACATCCCCATTCGTTGAAATGAAGGTTGCCCCTGCCCTGACAGCAAGCGCTGCGATAGCGAATTTTTCATAAGTGACACTGCGGTCGATCCCAACAACAACAAAATCCGGCTTTTCTTCCTGATAGACGAGCCCCTGTTCTTCCAGTGCCGTTTTTATTCCCTCTTCACCGATCGCATAATAGGTAGCTTCGGGTTTTTGTTCAGCGATATAGCTTGCCGTCGCCATACTGGTTGTGAAAACGTGATCAGCATCAGCCGGCACACCAAACCCCCTCAGTTTATCCGCCACCTGGTCAGGGCGCCGCGATGAATTATTGGTCACAAACAAATAAGGGATTCCGGCTTCCTTAAGCCTGTTCACAAAATCCCCCGCTTCTTCAATGCGCTCAGAACCTTTATACATCGTCCCATCCAAATCAATCAAGTATCCTTTGTAATCGGTCAATTTTCTCATAATAGCCTTTTCCCCTTTTTCAAGCTGCTTTTAATTATATCCATGTTCATAAGCTTCTTATGTTTCAACTGTTATTAAAAAATCCTGCAAAAAGAAAAAATGCTTCCGCGGGGAAAGCATTCTTTGTTTATTCCGGCTTTTTGATCCGGTACTCGCAAATGTCATCGCCTTTAGCCGCACACTTTGTGCATGTGACTTGATCAGTGCCCAGCACATTGCGGAAGAGCCGTAATTCACAATCACAGGCAATTGGATACTGCCCTGCCACTTCGGCAATCGGACAGTTGAATTCTGTCAAAATGTATTCCCCATCGTTATCCTGCAATGCCGCCATATATCCGTTTTCATTCTGGATATGTGTAAGCTGCTTCACTTTTTGGGCAAATGAACTGCTTTCCAGCTGCTTGCTGTACCGGTTTTTCAGCCGTTCTTCACGGCGGACAAACAGCTTTTCCACCATCGGCCTGCCTTCAAGTTCTTCTATATCTTCAAGAAATTCGATTGTCATGGTCTTATAATTGCGGGGAAACAGTTCCTCCCCTTTTTCGGCCAGTCTGAACACATTTGCCGGACGTCCCATTGACTGCCGAACAAGTTCGGTTTCGATGAAATGATCCCGTTCAAGTGTATTCAAGTGGCGCCTGACAGCCATTTCGGTAATACTTAACTCCTTCGCAAGCTCTGTAACAGTCATGCGCTTGTTTATTTTCAGAAGGTTGAGAATCTGGTCGCGTGTGGACGAGGATCGTGTTTGCATAGCTCTCACCACCTCATCCCATTTTACTTCATTTTGCACTGCAAGTAAATTTTTAAACAAAAAAGTATGGAAAAAGGGGTAACGTTCTGCCTGCAGATTCCAATTCACTCTTAATGTGGTGAGAATGCCGAGACCGGCCCGAGTTCTTCATCAAGATATCTGCGGATACTGGCAGGAAACCGTTCAATTGCAGCAGCATTCTCATTCAGGACAGAAACCAATTCAGCATGGTCCAGGCTGGTGTACTCCTGAACGAGGCCTTTACGGTACCGTATGAGTCCAGTAAGACTCTTTGCATCAGCTTCTGTCACCACTTTTTCATCAAGCATGATGCTGATGATATCTTCATAACTCCCCGGATCCCTCATAATGAAGCCGTCAATCATCGCATTTCCCACATCAATGACCGCTTCAATCATCATATGGACGATCCGTTCCAGTGCGAGTTTATCCATGCTGCTCTCCCAGCTGTCATGCTGCTTGAACAGCGAATCCATTTTTTCCATATATGAGAGCGTGCTTTCGATTTTACCTCTGTCAACAAAATACATGGCCATTCCTCCTGTTTACCAGTCAATTAATGACAAGTGTCCTGCGTCCGTTTGCTGCATAAGGCGATTCAAAGTTCAGGTATTATTTTATCATAATGTGGCGTTCAAGTCCGGTGCCGTTTTCACCTCCAAATGCAGGGTGTGACCGTTTTGGCCTTTGCCGTCTTTTGGGGCACATTTATGCGGATTCACGATCGGTTTGGCCATGCTCGCCTCTTTTGGGGACGGCTCTCCTGATGATGAGCATTCACTTGCATATTGCCAGGCTATTTTCTAACTTCACTGAAACGTTTGCATAGGTCTGACTTCTGGCATCAGGTGAGACAGAGCAGGACTGTTCTGCTATCATGTGTATAGGATTCAGGCGAAATGGAGGAGAAAACGTTGGAACGTGAACTGGCACTGGAAATTGTCCGGGTTACCGAAGCCGCGGCTATCGCATCGGCACAGTGGCTCGGAAGGGGCAAAAAAAATGAAGCGGATCAGGCAGCGACAAGCGCAATGCGGGCGATGTTTGACTCTGTCAATATGGATGGCATTGTGGTCATTGGCGAAGGAGAGCTTGACGAGGCGCCGATGCTTTATATCGGAGAAGAACTGGGGACGAAAAACGGGCCGGCTGTCGATATTGCCGTTGACCCTCTGGAAGGAACAAATATTGTAGCAAAAGGCCATGCCAACGCGATGGCTGTCATCGCGGCGGCTGACCGCGGCACCCTTTTACATGCGCCTGATATGTATATGGAAAAAATAGCTGTCGGGAAAAATGCTGCAGGTAAAATCAGCCTGGATGATCCGATTGAAAAGACGATTGAAATTGTGGCAGAAGCGAATAATAAACGAATCAGGGATTTGACGGTTATTATTCAGGAGCGTCCGCGCCATGATGAACTTGTAGAGCGCATCCGAAACAAAGGTGCGCGTGTGAAGCTGTTTGGAGATGGCGATGTCGCTGCATCAATCGCAACAGCAATGCCCTCTACAGGAGTCGACTTGTTCGTCGGTACCGGCGGAGCGCCGGAAGGGGTCATTTCCGCCGCAGCGATCAAATGCCTGGGAGGCGACATGCAGGCACGCCTTGTCCCGCATAACGAAGAAGAAGAAGAACGGTGCATTAAAATGGGGTTGGAAAACCCGCGTCAGCTATTGAAGCTCCATGACCTGGTCCGCGGGGATGATGCCATTTTTGCAGCGACGGGCGTCTCAGCAGGCGAGCTGCTTGAAGGAGTCCGATTCCTTGGCGGGGATCTTGTGGAAACCGATTCAATTGTCATGAGGGCCAAAACCAGGACGGTCCGGTCCATTAAAGCCAACCATCATCTTGAGTATAAACCTCATCTCGTGATGGAATAAAAGGCGGAAGGAATTCAAGCAGAAATCAAGAAATCAACTAAGAGGCGGAAGTCAGCCCTGGGCGGATTCCCGCACACATTCCAAGACCACTTGGACAGAAAGGGGATACACAGTGAGCGAACGGCATTATTTATACGATGAAACAGCGGACACAAAAACACGCTTCGTCAGTTTCATGGGAACAAACCATCGATTTGACCTGGGCATCATGAACACAGACCGTTATTACGGCAAAAGCATCGTCCTTGATATCCTGAGCGGACGTTTTGCGATAATCGGCTCGGATGACCTTGATGAAGAAGGGTATCTGGAGCATGCCTTTAACTTGAATGAAGAAGATGGCGAAGAATTGCGTGAATTTCTTCGTGAAGTTGTCTCAGTATAAGAAGTATTGGAAAACCGGAAACGGCAGCTGGCCGTTTCCGGCTTTTTACGCAAATGGAATGATATGCACTTATCCATATTTTTTAACCCAAAAATTACACCGCATCTAGTTTCCTTGCCGGGTTACACTATGAGTACCCCCTAATTTAAGGAGGCAAAAAATTGACAGGTGATCAATTAAATCCGAGTGCTAAAAAGTATTCTGATTTTCAAAATGTCGAAAATATGCGGAATTATATCACACCGGAACAGCTGCCGGAAGGCCCGTATGGCGCTCCGCGGAATAAGCATGAGCCTGTCCAAAACAAAAGCACACCTTGGCGTGAAAGTCAGCGATATTACAGCGCATTTAACTATGAGTTCAAAAATCTCCACTACAACATCCCGCGCCAGGGAATGGAACCTGCCCACCCGCCGCACTCAGAAGGAAAAGGCGAACCGGATTAATGACGGTTCGCCTTTTTTTACTCCAGATACATAACTTCCGTTCCTGTTTCCAAAGACAGTTACTTTTTCACTTTTTTCAGGACAAAATAGGCACAGCCAAAATTGCAGTATTCATAAAGGTATTCAGACAGCGTGCTTATTTTTGTGTCATAGCTTGATTTTTGATTGTGATCGTCAAAAAAACCTTTTAGCCGCAGCTGGTCATATCCCCAATCGCCAACAATATAGTCATATTTATTTAAGATTTCACTGTACCGCGCTTTGAAGGTTTCTTCATCGAATCCATTTTTGCTTTCCTCGACAATTTCCCAGCAATGGTTATTTATACATATCATGTTGGCTCACCTCAATTCTTTTTTATTTTACCACACCTTGACAGCTTGCGTTCAAGCTCTATTTCTTTGCCTTTAGCATTAATTACTACACAACTTTTTCCCCGGACTGCTCATCTTAAAGGTAAGGAGGTGATGCAAGTGATAAAAAAAGTGATAGGTGCAGCCGCGGTCAGCACATTGCTTGTTTTACCCGCCTGCCAGATGGGTGCGCAGCCTGATGACATATACGAAGAAAGCGGCGATACGATAAATGTCGGCGACCGCAATGAATTAAACAATCGAAACCAGGATTCGGATCAATTCGGTTATGTGCGATATCAAAAAAGCGATGTTGCCAATGATCGCACAAACCGGAATAACGATGCCATGTATATTGACCGGGAAGGTCTCGCAGATGCGATTAGCCGCATGGGCAGGCAGCTTCCTGAAGTCGATGATATTGCCACACTCGTTACCGACGAAGAAGTGTTGGTGGCCTATGACACCGAGTCAGCTGACAGGAATCAGACTGCAGATATGGTAAAGAAAACAGCCATATCTGTCGTTCCCCGTTATTACCATGTTTACGTATCGGACAATCCGAACATGATCAACCAGATCGAACGGTTCGGAAATAATGGCTCAAACAACCGTGACATTGAGCAAATCATCGACAGAACCATCGCTGAAATGAAAAAATCACCGCAAGGCAAAAAGCTGAGCGATGGCGAAAATGAAAACGGTGAAATGAGCGGAGAAATGAACGGTGAGTACGAAGACAGGGGAATGAACCGTTAAACGCAATGACCATACTGCTGCGACAAAAACCCGGAGTCTCGGCTCCGGGTTTTGTTATGGCTTTTTAATTTTTTGAACCGTGAAAACAAGATGCGGCGAACATATTTATTCCGCAGCAGCGTCCACCTGTTCATCTGCATGGTAGGAAGAACGAACAAGAGGCCCTGATTCCACATAACGGAATCCTTTTTCAAGTCCGATTTTTTTCAATTCTGCAAACTCATCAGGATGGTAGTACTTTTCAACCTTCAAGTGTTTTCTGGAAGGCTGCAAATACTGGCCGATGGTCATGATGTCAACATCATTCGCCCGAAGGTCATCCATTGTTTCGAGGATATCTTCCTTCGTTTCGCCAAGTCCCACCATTAGGCTTGATTTCGTCGGGATATCAGGTTCCATTTCTTTTGCACGGCGTAAAAACTCAAGGGAACGGTCGTATTTTGCCCGTGCCCTTACCCGGTCGGAGAGACGGCGCACGGTTTCGATATTATGGTTCAGGATATCCGGTTTTGCATCCATCAGCGTTTTTAGGTTCTCATAGACGCCATTCATATCGGATGGCAGCACTTCAATCGTTGTACCAGGATTTTTCCTTCTGACCGCCCTGACAGTCTCGGCAAAGACGCCGGCACCGCCGTCTTTCAGATCATCTCGGGCAACTGCCGTAATGACAGCATGCTTCAGACCCATCATCTCAACAGAGTCTGCAACCCGTTCCGGTTCCTGCCAGTCCAATTCGGAAGGAAGCCCTGTCTTTACGGCGCAAAAACGGCAGGCGCGCGTACAAACATCTCCGAGAATCATAAACGTAGCTGTTTTCCTTTCAGCCCAGCACTCATGGATATTCGGGCATTTCGCTTCTTCACATACTGTATGTAAGTTCTTTTCACGCATCATTTTCTTTAGGCCGGTATAATTATCGTTTGTATTCAACTTGATCTTAAGCCAATCCGGCTTGCGGATATATTCTTCTTTCTTAGCCAAAAGTCATCACCCCTGTATCCAACTTAATCATTCAAATCTTTTGCAGCCACATCTGCATATTGCATTTTCATGGAGTACCGCACTGGATGCTGCCCAGCACGTTTTCCAAACGCGGTGATGTTGGTGCTGCATGCAATTTTTATAATAGGCTATATCAGCTGATGCTGATACAAGCGCCGTGAAAACGCCTGCTTTCCAGTTGGAGTATTAAGTTAATCCAGTGGAATTGAAACACAGCTTGCCCTAAAAAACGCCTTATACTTGTCACTTTATCATAACAAAGCCGCACCGGCAATTTAAAGGGATGTTGATTACCAGCATATTCCGTTCATTAATTGTGCCTCTTTCCACACACTATTAACAGTGAATTGGAGAGAAAGGAGCGATACGCGTGCTGAAAAGCGTTACGCTTTTACTTGCCGCCATTCTTTTGTTTTTAGCCTTCCCGGCTGGTCCGTATGCCGAAGGGTCTCAGAGTGAGGCAGAAGAATACAGTCAGCGCATGGCATTATATAAGAAAACGGAAGCAGTCACCAGAATTCCGTGGTATTTTCTGGCAGCGGTCGATCAATACGAAAGAAGCGTCCGCCGGGCACGAAAGGACCGGCCTGAAGCGGAAGGCTTGATTGCTGTGTTTTTTTCTCCTGCTCAATGGAGCGGGCCGCTTAACCCGAATCAGGAAGATACGAATCCTGCTTCTATCGGTTTATTTGGCGGGATGGGCAAAGACGGAAACGGTGACGGCAAAGCCGAGCAGACAAATGATGAAGATGTCCTTTATACACTTGCGCACTATTTGGAAGGGTACGGCCATGATGATGATAACTTCACCATCGCCTTGTGGGAATATTATAATAGGGAACAGGCTGTCAATATCGTCATGGCAAATGCGTTATTATTCAAAACCTACAACCGCATTGACCTCGTTGAACATGCCTTTCCGGTACCGCTCAATGTCAACTACAGCTACCGGAGCACGTGGGGGGACCGGCGCGGCTGGGGCGGGTTAAGAATCCATGAAGGCACCGATATTTTCGCCGATTATGGGGTCCCTGTAAGGGCAACCGGTTACGGCGTGATTGAAATGAAGGGCTGGAACCGCTTTGGCGGGTGGCGCATCGGCATCAGGGATATCAACAACAATTACCATTATTTTGCCCATTTACGCGGTTTTGCCGACGGCATTAAAGAAGGGCAGACGGTCAAACCCGGAACCGTCATCGGCTATGTCGGAAGTTCCGGTTATGGAAAGCCGGGAACTCAAGGAAAATTCCCGCCGCACCTCCATTATGGAATATACCGGGATAACGGTGCGGTCGAATGGTCTTATGATCCATATCCGTACCTGAAAGTGTGGGAACGGAAAGAGCGACAGAAGAATAAATAATCCGGCGGGCACTATGTGACTGATTTTGCACGTACAAAAGCGTAAGGCACCGCTTAGCGGCGTACGCATAAGCGGGGGTGCCCGCAGGAAGGCGGGTTTCCCTTCCGGAGGGGATCACCGTTTATGACGATAGCCGCTGGCGCCTGGAGCTGGATGAACAAAAGCGCAAAGCGCCTGCTTTGCGGCGTACGCATAAGCATGGGTACCCGCAGGAAGGTGATCTTTCCTGCCGAAGGGGACCACCGCTTATAACGATAGCCGCTGGATCTTGAGCTGGATGACTCCCTTTTGGCTTTTTATCTACAACGTAAAAAATTTTATATTTTTTTAAACAAGTACAAAAGAGGCGGGAAAATTCCCGCCCCTCTTCTTTATTCCTTCGCTTTTTTTACCGCATTGGTGATACTTGCGGCCAGGCCGCCCCAAATAATGACCATACCGATAACCATCATGGTAATTGCACTTCCTGTCATGTTACACGACCTCCTTTTCAGAGTCGACTGTCAGTTGGGTTTGCTTATCCCACCGCTTCATGGAGAAGAGGAAGCCTATTATGAGCGCTCCTGCTGCCACACCCCAGCCTGAGTAAAGAAGGAAGCTGGTCGGATAACCTTCATAGTTTTCCGTCAGGTTCTGCCTGAAGTTGTCGAACATCATGAAACCGAGTACAAGAGGCGTAATGAAGCCAAGTGAAATTTTCCACCATATACCAAGCGCGATATCAGATAAGCTGTTGGCATGCTTTTCGAAAAGGCCGAGTTTCTTGGCAAACCACGCAATTGCAACAACTTCAATGAGGCCTGAAAGCGCAACACCGAACTGGTTAATGAAGTGGTCGGCTGCATCCAGGAAGTAAAGTCCGCCTTTTGTTGCGTACAAAATCGAAACGACAGCAGACAAACCGCCGCCGACCAATACGGATGTCGTACGCGACACTTTAAACTTATCCTGGACACCCGCGACA
Organism: Bacillus marinisedimentorum; assembly: GCF_001644195.2. NCBI lineage: Bacteria > Bacillati > Bacillota > Bacilli > Caryophanales > Bacillaceae > Bacillus > Bacillus marinisedimentorum. The sequence goes on from NZ_LWBL02000005.1 coordinate 150,142, forward strand.
AAGGTTTCCACAATTGAAATGAGTGAAGATAGTCCGGCAAGAACAAGTGAACCGAAGAACAGGACCCCAAACAGGCCGTTCAAAGCCGGGAACTCATTAATGATTTGCGGGAACACAACAAATGCCAGGCCGATTCCGCCTGATACGACTTCTCCCACCGGTACGTTGGCCTGTGTCGCCATGAAACCGAGGGCACTGAAAACCCCTATACCAGCCAGCAATTCAAACGCCGAGTTACCGAAACCGGTGATGAATGCATTATTGGTAATGTCCGATTTTTTCGGCAGGTAGCTTGAATAAGTGATCATAATAGCAAACGCAATGGACAAGCTGAAGAAAATCTGTCCGTAAGCCGCTACCCAAACGTTACCATCCAAAATCGTATCCCAGTTCGGTTTGAAGAATGCTTCAAGCCCTGCAGCCGCACCATCGAGAGTAACTGCACGAAGTACGATAATCAGGAACAGGACGACGAGTGTCGGGATGAAAATTTTGTTTGCGACTTCAATCCCTTTCTTTACGCCTTTGAACAATACGCCGAGCGTGATCGCCCACACGAGAACGAGTGGAATGAATACACCCGGGACAATGCCTCCGACTTCTCCCACATCAGCAAGCTGCAAATACTCGCCGAACAGGAATCCTTCCGTGTCGCTTCCCCACCTTTGGGAAAATGAAAAAACAGTGAATGCCATCGCCCACGCAATGATGACTGCATAATAAGTTGAAATAACAAATGATACCGCTACTTGCCACCAGCCGATCCATTCTGATTTCCTGTTCATCCTTGCATAAGATAGCGGCGCTGATCCCCGGTACTTATGCCCCATTGTAAATTCAAGGATAAGCAGCGGAATCCCTGCAGTTAATAGTGCAAACAAATACGGCAGGAAAAAGGCGCCTCCGCCATTCTCATACGCAGTCGCAGGAAATCTCCATATGTTTCCCAGACCGATGGCTGAACCCATAGCCGCCAAAATAAAACCAGCTCTCGTCCCCCACTGTTGACGGTTTTCCATGAAGTCTTCCTCCTCCTTTTGTCCTTTGCCTCGCCGGTACACCTAAGCCGGCTTGCAAGAACATTTCAATTTTTCTGATAATTTTATTTATCTACCTGATAGTATAGCCTGTGCCTCGAATATTGTCAAAACATTCTTTCACAAAAATTTTTCCATTTGTGTCAGGTTGTGCTCACTGCTTTTCCCCCTTTTATAAAGAATATATTTTTCTATCCTCCCAATCATCACAAAAATATTGCAAGCTATTGGAAGATGCGGGCAGCAGCACCCGCCTGGCTGTGTGCGTTTGGTCCGATAATAATTATGAAAATGTTAATGATTTGCTTACTGTGAAAAGTGATAGGAAGCCGGATTCCGCGATGACCCGGGCCACAGGCTGCTTGCTGTTGCGGGGCTGGCGTGTTTGTGAAGTGTTGCAAACACAACATTTTTGCGAGCGATAATTTTGTTTTTACTGTGGAGATGGGGGAGAGCACATCGCGGTTTGAAAGGCGCGGGTTAACAGTGTGGTGCTGATGCACTGAGTTGGCAGGTGGTTCGGGGAGCCGCGTTGGCATGATGTTGGCAGGTTTGGCGTGAATCGGGCTGCTTATGGCGTGAATCAGGTGGCTTGGCGTGAAACAGGGCTGGTTTCGCGTGAATATTGGCTTGCTTGGCATGAAAGCATCACTGTTTGGCGTGAATTTAAGCAGTTAAGGCGTGAAAGCAGTAAGTGGAAGCAGACGAAGTTGACCAGGTGCATGAAAATTGGCTTGTTTTAGTCGTTTCAGCCGCAATATTGGACTTGGAAGCGTGAAATGATTGATTTCTTGGAATTAAAACACTAAATCTCACTATTTTCCGGGCTTTAAAGGCATGGTTTTTTCTTTCACCAAAAAGAATCGGTGTATTTGTTTGCGTCTTTTTATAAAAAATATAGCCCTCCCTTATTACCGTGCCTATTTTCAAAGTAACCTGGCATATTTCAACCACATAACCTCCCTTCCTTCCTATATTCAGAGAGCGCCCCCATCTCCTCTACAGCCACAGACCTCAACTCAATGCTCGCAAGTGATCCCAATTCATTTTTCCAATACGCTTACTTCCTGGCTGGTAAGTTCCCCTGCGTTTACAGCAAAAACCCGGCATTCCGCCGGGTTCATTCTTCATCCATTATTCGATTCTTTCCGCCGTACAAATCGAGAAGAATATCCTGGAGCGCTTCGATAGAAGGGTATAAGGACCCTTCTTCCCTGTAAGCATAATAAAAATTCCGTTTCAAAGGCGTGGGCTTTATGGAAAGAGGCTTCAGCAATTTCAGTTCGAGTTCCCGGTTCAGGCAGGATTTCGAGATGATGGCGGCTCCAAGGCCGTTGGCTGTCATCTTTTTTATTGTTTCTGTGCTATTAAGTTCCATGACGATATCTAGATCATCAAATGAAATACCCTCCTGGCTGAACATCCTTTCTGTGAAAGCCCGCATACCGGAGCCCTTTTCGCGCATGACAAGCGGCAGCTTGGAAAGCTCGGCAAGCGAAATGCTCTTCTTCTGGGCGGCAGGATGGTCTGGCCTTACGATCACAACAAGTTCATCTTCCTTGAATGGTTTGACAGAGATGCTGTCATTGGCAGGTATTTCTGCTTCTGTCAGGGCAAAATGAATGCCACGGTTTTGGAGGGCCTGCATGACATTATGCGAAGTGTCAATCGTAACTTTAAATTTGACCTGTGGATAAAGGCTTATAAATTCTTCGAGCAGATGGGGAAGTACTGCATCTGCTATCGTTAAACTCGCACCAATTTTTAACGGGCCGGAAACTTTCTTTTCTATAATGGAGATGCTGCGGATCAATTTCTCCTGGAGATTGAGCATCTCTTTTGCATAAGGGACGAGCGCACGCCCTGCCCGTGTCAGTTCGACCGCATGAGTGGTGCGGTGAAACAGACTCGTACCCAATTCCATTTCAAGCTGCTTGATTGTCCGTGTCACAGAGGATTGCGCTCTGTGGACAATTCTCCCTGTTTCCGAAAAACTCTTTGTTTCGGCGACCGATAAAAAAACCTCCAGCTGGATCAAGTCCATCATAAGCACCCTCTTTTCTTTTTCAGCCAGGCTGATTCCCACTTATTTTCTGTTTAATATTATTGCAGACCATCAGAATCTTTGTAAAGGAAGATTCGGGCCGAAATCATCATAACCCGGATGTTCCAATGCCTCCATTGAAGTGAAAAAGAGCGATTCAGGTAACTTTTCCCGGCTCGCTCTTTTAAAAACCTTATATTAAAGGATCGAAGACCAAATTTTAACGGCTGTTCCTAAAATCAATGCGGCGAGAATTCCTTCAAGAACCTTCGGGTTGATTTTCTTGGAAGCATTCGCTCCAAGCGGCGCAGCCAGCAGGGAAGCCACAACCATTATAACCGCCGGCCAGAAAAGCACCTGGCCTGTCGCCACTTTGCCGATGGTGGATCCGATGGAAGATAGGAATGTGATTCCAAGTGATGTTGCAATCGTCACACGGGTCGGGATTTTCAGGACAACAAGCATGACCGGAACAACCATGAATGCGCCTGCTGCTCCGACAATCCCCGCTGCGATGCCGATGATGAATGCCAGTGACCCGGCCAGCGTCTTATTGTACGAAATCTGATCCATCGGAATGTCATTGACGTTTTTCTTAGGCAAAAACATCATGATTGTCGCGATGGTCGCAAGTGTGGCATAAACCATATTTATCTGGTCACCGGACATCATTTTAGAACCATATCCGCCGATGAAGCTTCCGGCTAAAATGCTGAGTCCCATGATCAGGATTAAGTCTTTTTTCAAGTAACCGCCTTTGCGGAATGCCCAGACACCGCCGATTGTCGCGAAAAACACCTGAACGGCGCTGATTCCGGATACCTCATGGGCATTAAAGGCTGCCAGGCCGAGCATCGGCGGGATGAAAAGCAGCATCGGATACTTGATGATCGATCCGCCGATGCCAACCATTCCAGAAATAAACGATCCGAAAAATCCGATCGCAAATAGCACGATAATGTAACCTACTGATAATTCCATAAACGATATGCCTCCTGTGTAGTGATTAGCTGTTGCTCTACTAACACTATACCACCGCACAGTAAATACGGTGCATCGTATTCCGCATAGCGTTTATGCAAAAAATGGATTATACGCTTTCATTAGCTTCACGGTAGGATTTGCCGACACTTAATTTCAATACCGCAACAACTGCCGCCAATAAAATGATGGCAACTGCAAGGGCAATCCATGTGCTTCCGGTGAGGCCAAGGACAACAAAGCCGATTGCTGAGATAACGGCACTGCTGATTGCATATGGAAGCTGCGTGATCACATGGTCAATATGATGACTTCCTGCGCCCGTCGATGACAGAATCGTCGTGTCAGAAATAGGCGAGCAGTGGTCTCCGAATACGGATCCGGCAAGAACAGCCGCCAGTGAAGGGAGCAGCAGCGTGATATCAGAAGCAGCCGCAATTTCACCTGCGATCGGCAGCATGATGCCAAACGTTCCCCATGAAGTCCCTGTAGCGAACGCCATAATGCCTGCCACTGCAAAAAGGGCGACCGGCAGGAAGTCAACATTCATATTGGATTGCTCAACAAGTCCTGCAAGATAGGCACCTGTGCCAAGTTCATCAATGATCGTAACAATCGACCAGGCGAAAACAAGAATATAGACAGCCGGAAGCATGGAACGAATCCCTTCCACTATACCAGTTTTAAACACCGAACCGCTAAACCCGGCGGTTTTCACGTAGAAGGCGATTGTCGCCGCAAGCCCGATCAGCCCGCCGTACAGCAAGGAAGCTGCTACATCTGTGTTTTCAAAAATCGTAAGGATCGTTACCTCCGTACCTGCTTCGATCGCTGCACTGCGGCCAGTCAGGACCATCGAACCGACTGTGGCGATGATTAACACCACAATTGGCCAGACAAGTGCACCTACAGTGCCTTTGTCGCTGACAGGAAGATCATCCTTCAATTCTCCAGGCACTTTTCCGCGGTCCGGGTCCGTCATTTGACCCTCATTCAGAGCGCGTTTTTCGTGAATTTTCATTGCCCCGAAATCAAGGTTGAAAATAGCAACGGCAAACACTGTCAAAATGGATATAAACACATAAATGTTCATCGGAATCATGGCAATGAAAGCTGAAAACGCACTATAGCCAGTTACACTGTGTGTAGCCAGTACAGTTCCTATTAGCGCGATAATATACGCCCCCCAGCTGGAAACAGGGGATACGACGCAAATTGGCGCCGAAGTCGAATCGATAATATAAGCAAGCTTGGCCCGAGAAACTCCATGACGGTCGGTCAGCGGCCGGCTTACTTGCCCGACGGCAAGACTGTTGAAATAGTCATCTATAAAAATCAATACACCAAGAATCGCTGTAACTATCTGGGCTCCAGCCCGGGTTTTCACCCGTTTAAGGGCCCATTCGCCAAATGCGCGGCTGCCTCCGGCCATAGAAATGAATGCTGTCATCATACCGAGCAGCAGCAAGAACAACAGAATATAAACATTCCATGTATTTAGTGCACCGTCAGATACAAACGTTCCTGCAAAGCTGTCATAAATTTTTTTGACTGTGCCTGCCGGGGAAAAATCGGAAACAACTAATGCACCGGCAATGATGCCTGTTCCAAGTGATAATAATACCCGCCTTGTGATCACTACCATAACTAATGCCAGCAGCGGCGGAATGAGGGAAATAATTGTTCCTTCCATGAGTAAACCTCCTAGTTTGTTGGCTGCCTTGAGGTTCGCATACGAAAGGATGGAGAGAAGGAAAGAAGCAATAAAAAAAAAGTAAGATGGATCGAAAATAACCATCATTACTCTTTGTAATGCCGTGTTATCCTCCATCACGATCAGTAGCGCTCCACTGCAGCGTTGCATTGCAGTGACAACAGTACCTTTTTTCAAAGTACTGCCAGTAAAAACAGTTCAGACACCTATTTTCACTTCGGCCCAAAACCCTTTCAGCTGCGGTCGTCGTTGTCATCCTCGCACAGCATACTGATGTTTTGTGCACCTCTACCTCATCGTTCTGATAAGGCGTTATGCAGTTTACATATAGAAACAGTATAGCAAATCACAAGCGGCAAAACAATTGAAAAATAAAATGAAAAAAGTGGATGCGGACAGATGTCAGACACAGCCTGCGGCAAACCGTACGTTGTTATTCCACCGGCATTTCGAACGAAGGAGAAGCACCTCCTTCACTGCTGTTGTAGAAATAAGGGACTTCTCCCTGTATTACACGGATATCAACCGGAATATCAGTGGCTACTTTTGCAGTTTTGGTCGAAAAAGGAATAACGACCTTAACATTCACTTCATAATGGATGGAAATATGCAGCAGCATATTATTGATGCCATAAGGTGTGACATCTGTACTAATATTGGACTGAACGTCTCCGATTGCCGTGAACCTGACCGGCACTTTCGGCCCCAGGTTGGCAAGGAGGGCATTATTGGTCGCCTGGCCGAGGGGAATCTCATAAATGATTCCTGTCGACTCATTCGTGCCGGGCTCCGTCTGGATTTCTATTTCGGGAGGGACTCCAATTTCAGGTTCTTCCCCTTCCCCGATTTTGTCCAGGTAATTTTGGACTCTCAGGGTAGTTTTGGCCAGCAGGTCGGTTACCACTTTTCGATTATATCCAACAGTGGATATTCTCCCCTGTTCATCTTCAACCACTTCTATCAAATCTTCAGCTTCTACATCCTCTGTAATCTTTTTACTGATCGAGTAGTTGATCGCCTGGCGTGCCAGCCGCATTGATTCGGTTTCGGCAATACTCATCAAAGCTGGTTCGATTCCTCTGTTAATGATCCAGAGACCCTGGACCGTAAAGATGATGAACAAAACAAAGGTAATAATGATAACATGCCGGAACGGCAGCGGTCCTTTACGGCGAAAACGGGACATAAAAAATCTCCTCCTGCACGTAACGGGATTCCCTCTTTACTAAAGGGTATGACCCGGCCAGGAAGAGAAGTACAACTTATTATTGCTTTACCAGCATAAGTGATCCAATACTTGACTGGTGTCACAGCGTGTTTAGGGATGCTGCTGATTCATCTTCTTTCATTTGAGTATGACACTCAATAACCATCAAAGACAGTTCCTTACTTAGATCCACTTCATAGGGGTGCTGGATTTTTCTGCCCGCTTCTTCCAAAATACGGACGACCGGCCGTTCGGTAAGTCCTTTATTTTGCCGGATGACAACACCTGTAGTCCCATCTGACAATTTGATCGTGATACCGTTTGGATAAAGCACCACCGTTCTTCGGAAAGCTTCCACAACCCTGGAGTCAAACAGCGTTCCGGCTCCGGAATATAAGAGCTCCATTCCCTCATGGGGCAGCATCGCCTGACGGTATACCCGATTCGAAGTCACAGCATCAAATACATCTGTCACTGCCATCAGTTTTCCATATTGATGGATATCTTCAGACGAAATGCCGCGCGGGTAGCCTGAACCATCAAGACGTTCATGATGCTGGTACGCACAGTGGGCGGCAACAAGCGGAATAGCAGGGATGCTGCGAAGCAGCTGAAAACCATTTGTCGTATGTTCCTTTATGGTCTGGAATTCTTGCTCATCCAGTTTTCCAGGCTTATTAAGAACCTGGTGCGGCACATACATTTTACCGATATCATGCAGGATCGCTCCAAGTCCGATCTCTTCGAGCCGCCGCTGCGGCATTTTCATCTCCAATCCTAGTGCAAGTGAATAAATTGTCACATTGACAGAATGACTGAATATGTAGCTGTCATAGCCGATCACCTCAGACAGCAGGTTGATTGCATCTTTGTTTTTATGGAGGTCACTCAAAATATCCCTCACAATATTCGTAAAGTCAGATACGGCTTCATCAAGATGAAATGATTTTTTTAACTTTTCTTCTTCGAAACCATTAAAGGTTGTCCGGATTTGCTGAACGGCTCTTCTTCTTGTTTGTTTCGAAATCGGATGCACCATGACCACATCTTCAGTAGCCGGATCCTCAACATACACAAAGGAAATACCCATTCCAATGAGCCTCTGGATCATTCGTACAGTCAGGGGGATCTTCCTTTGAATCAAGGTGTCGCCGCGTTCGTTATATACCGGATCATGTAACTGATCGCCGGGCTTTAGCTGTTTTGTTGATATGAGTCTCATATGACTGCTCCTTTATTAACCGGGTACATCTCTGATTATACCGGAGATTCTGCCATAATTCGCCGTAATTCTACATTTTTTGAAATCATAAGAAAAACGCAATGCGTCAGCTTAGCGGCATAAGGATAAGTGGGGGGACCCGCATAAGCAGGGCCGCAACAGGAAGGGCGCTCTCTCCCTTCATGGGGGGGCAATGCTTATGACGGTAGCCGCCAGGACTCGCAGCTGGACATTGATCTTTCAAAAAAACTTTCTTATCTACCGAAAAGAAACCGGCCCGGCAAGCTGCCGGACCGGTTCATCCAACTTATATCATCCGGCCCGGATTGACGGTCGGTTTCCTTTGTTTATATCATTTTAAGCAGGGCATCCCTGCCTTTCATCCCAACGGTAATGCCGTGCTGCTCCGCTTCAATTGTCACCGATTCCAGCGGCGCATCAAGCAGCTGGTCGATTGTCCTGACACCAACGGCACGGCCGGCGATAATGCCTCGGTCTTTTAACTTTTCATTAAATAACGCGATATCAAGTGCTCCGCACATAATGTACCCCTTATCACTTGTGACAGCCATTAAATTAGTTTTCGGAAGCTTGACAGTCACGGCTGTAAACTGGTGCCCTGCAATGGTGACCGGGGACATGCTGACCATATTCCATCATCCTCCTTCCGTTCATAACCAATTTATGATGAAAGAAGGGAGACGTTCACGATATCAGCGCCCGTTTCAGCCAAAGACCCTGCCAAGCTGCCATGTGAGGACATCACGAAGCATTTCCGGCATATAGTACCGCTTTTTTGGAGAATGGCTGATTTCCGGATAAAGAGGACCGAATGTGAACATGTCGACTGTGGCGATTTCATACATACGATCTCCATCAATCGGATTTCCGTTCACTTTGATCTCTGTGACATGCGTCAATCCATCCGCCATCTTTTTCGTCTTTACATCAATGCCTGAAAATACCATGCGTCCCATCACTTTTCCGCGGAAACCGAGGCCGCGGATTTTCAGTCCCTGCATATCATCCGTGAATGCCTGATGTATGACTTCACTCAGCTTATCGCCAGGCAGTTCGACCTTGCACGGATTAATCGGATGAGGGCATACTTTGTGGATGTCGGCCTTTGATACGGGGCCTTTCCCAAGCCCGGACAGCAGGACGCCTGCATTTACCATGGAAGCTTCCGCACTGCACCAATCTTTTAATCCATCTGCCAGCAGGCTGGCAAACCGTGTCTCGCCATACCAGTCAACCGGCAAGGGTTCATCCAGTTCAGTGATCGTTTCAGAAAGCATGATCTTGCTTTCATTCTCAAGTCTTTGCAGCTCGAAAAAAGCCTTCTGATTTCCTTCCATGTTATCAACAGGCACAGCCCAGGCTTTCTTATCCGTAATTTTCCCCTCTTCCAAATCATATGTGACAGCAACCTGTCCAACGTAATGCCCGAATTTTCCAGCCTGGCCGATCAGCGTGCCATTCACATATTCCCCATTTTTGAGCAGGTGGTGAGTATGCCCGCCAAGAATAATATCAATCCCGGCCATCTGCTCCGCTATGCGGCGGTCATCATTCATGCCGAGGTGGGATAAGAGAATGATGATATCCGCTTTCTCCCTTACTTCCATAATGAGGTCCTGCAGCATCTCAAAAGGATCCTCGACTTTCCAACCGAGCTGCCTGTAAAATGACTTGAATGGCACGGTCACACCGATAACGCCTGCTTTGATGCCGCCTTCAAGTTCCTTCACCCCATAAGGCTTCACCCAGTCAGGACGCGTTCCGTCCACATCATATAGATTGGCGCCGAGCACGGTGAAGTTCGCTTCCTCATACAACGAATCCAGGCTCTCATGGGGAAGAGTGATCCCTTCATTATTGCCGAACGTAACAAAATCATAGCCGGCAAGATTCATCAGCTCGACATTGAATTTACCGAGCGATGATTCCGTAATCGGATGGGAACGGTCGACATGATCGCCGATATCAAAAAACATGGCCGCTTCATGCTTTTGTTCATGGAGCGCCCTGGCACTTTCGAAATAATCCATCATTTTGGGCCACTGGCCAAGATTGCTATGCAAATCGTTGGAATGATAAAAATACAGTTTCGTCTCCATTCTCCATCCCCCGCTTCTCATCAATTTCCTTTCAGCATCAGCTGGATGCCGATTAAAACCAATAATACCCTCAAAGCCAGTTCAATTGTCCGGCTCCTTAACCGTTTATTCATTCCTGCTCCAAGCTTGCCGCCGATCCACGCTCCCGGAATCAGCCCCGCCGCATACAGCAAGGAAACATTACCAAGTGCAATGTGGGCAATTGTCCCAAGTCCGGCGGAAAAAAAGATTATGAACATGGACGTTGCCACAGCAGTGCGAATAGTAAAATAAAAATAAGGACCATTGCCGGAATCATCAAAGCCCCGCCGCCGATACCAAATAGCCCAGACATCAAGCCGACAGCCACAGCCACAGCAAGGCCGCCAAACAGCGGGACAGACTTTGCAGAATTCCGGTGATGCTTCTTCGCCCGATCCTTCAAAAACATCATTCCAGCCATCGCCATGACAAATATTCCAAAATAGAAATAAAACTGGTTCATATCAAGAAACTTGTTAAACCAGGCTCCGGCAAGAGCGGCCGGCCCGCTGCCTGCAAAAAGCAGCAATCCGCTCCGATAATCCACTTCTCCTTCTTTCATATAACTGAGAGCGGAAGACAGCGCAGTAAAAATAATGACGGCGAGCGATGTCCCGACCGCCGTTTGCGGGGTTACAGGCGGCAGCAGTTTTGTTGCGCTGCCCAAAAACAGCAGGGCCGGAACCGTTATGATGCCACCGCCAAGCCCCGCAAGGCTGCCGATTGTCCCTGATACGACACCGATCAAGATCAATATAAGAACCACCAATATGCACACCGCCTATTCGAACAAATCAAGCTGCCGCGGTGCAAGCTCGGTATAGGAAACCCCGAGCAGCTCAATCATCATTTTCGCGTTATCCGCCGCATCCCCGCCCGAGTTATTATTAAATACGACATATACATCACCTGACTGCTTTTCAAGGGCAAAAAGCTTCTCTTTCCATTCGAGCAGTTCGGTTTTGTTATAGCGGTACAAATAGCGGACATCCCGCCAGTTCTGCCCTTTTGCGGCCCCATTCCATCCATGGCGGTTGCGGCCGTGCATCCTCACAAGCGTTTTCTCCCGATCTGTCGCCTTCAAAACAGTCGGAATCGATTTTACCCCTGCATCCGGCTCGTCGACAACACTGTGGATCCAGCTTTCCTTATGCATGAACTCAAGTGTTTTTTTGTAATAAGCATCCGTAAACCACGTCCGATTCCGGAACTCCAGCGCAACGGGTATGCTTCCCATCCGCCGCTTAATATCACGCAAGATCTCGACATGGGGCTTTGCAGCATCGAACCAGGGCGGAAATTGGAATAATACCATCGCAAGCTTTTCCCGCCCTGCAAAAGGTTCAAGAAATGACAAAAAAGCATCATACATTTCGTCTTTGCTTTCAAACGGGATATCTGTTCTCTTATGTCCGGTCATCGCACTATACGCCTTAATGACAAACGAGAATCCGTCTGGAGTATCTTCAAGCCACTTCAACGCCGTATTTTCGGCCGGAATCGCATAAAAAGAAGAATCGACCTCAACAACCGGAAAATGCCCTGCATATACTTTCAGTTTATCACGACTTTTTTGATTTGGCGGGTAGAGGGTATCATGATCACCCCATCCCGTTACACCAATGTAAATCATGGAATCCCTTCCTCTATAATAATGTTTTATTAAAATATCTTTTATCCAGGAAATAAAGTGTTCAGAAATTCCAATTTTCACAACACTTACAATCGAATAAATCCTTTTAATACTAACAATAATAAAAATAAATGGATTTTAGAAAATCTGAATTATACTTAATAAAGATGCTGCAAAGCATTTATATTAGAAAAATATCTAGGGGGTTTTTCACTTGAAAAAATGGCCAGTCCTCCTTACGCTTCTGCTTGCAATGAGTACGTTCCTTGCAGCTTGCGGCGGTGGAGAAAACAATGATGAAAATGCCGGCAACGGTGACGACGGCAATGAAAAGCAGGTATTGAACCTGTATGAGTCTGCTGAACTTCCATCCATGGACACTACCCAGGCAACTGATGCTGTTTCCTTTAACATTATGAACAATGTATTTGAGGGCCTGTATCGCCTCGACAAAGACAATAAACCTGTTGAAGGCATGGCAAAAGACGTTCAGAAAAGCGAAGACGGACTTACATACACCTTCACTCTAAGGGAAGATGCTGTGTGGAGCGACGGATCCCCTGTAACAGCACATGACTTTGTGTTTGCATGGAGAAAGGTGAACAACCCCGAATCACTTTCTGAATATGCGTATATTATGGATCCGGTCAAAAATGCTGCGGCCGTTCAAGCTGGAGAAATGCCGGTTGAAAAACTTGGAGTAACAGCAGTGGATGACCATACGCTGAAAGTGGAGCTTTCCAAGCCGATTCCGTACTTGCTGAGCCTCACCACTTTCCCGACGTTTTATCCGCAAAAAGAAGAGTATGTGAACGAACAGGGCAGCCAATTTGCACTCGAAGACGATAAAATGCTGTACAATGGACCATTCGTAATGCAGGATTGGAAGCAGGGTCAAGGCTTCAAGCTTGTGAAAAACGATGAATACTGGGATAAAAATACAGTCAAACTTGAACAGGCAAACTATAACATCATAAAAGACACTTCAGCACGCGTAAACCTTTACGAAGCCGGCGACATTGACCGTGCCGTGCTTTCCGCTGAATATGTCGATCAATACAAAGATCACAAAGAGTTCAATACATTTGTAGATCCGACAGTCGCATTTTTCCGCTTGAATCAAACAAATGAATTGCTTAAAAACAAAGACATCCGCCTTGCAATCAACATGGGCTGGGATAAACAGGGCATGATCGACGTCATCCTGAACAACGGTTCCATCCCTGCAAACTTCATTGTACCAAAAGACTTTGTAGCAAATGAAAATGGCGAAGGATTCCGGGAAAAATATCCTGAATTCAACAAAACCGATATCGAAAAGGCGAAAGAACACTGGCAGAAAGGCCTGCAAACGCTGGGCAAAGACCAGGCAGAACTTGAATTCCTTAATTTTGATACAGAATCAAGTAAAAAAATCGGCGAATATATAAAAAACCAGCTTGAAAAGAACCTTGAAGGATTGACATTGACAATCAAGCAGCAGCCTTTCAAGCAAAAGCTCGCCCTTGAGTCCAAACTTGATTATGATATTTCCTTCAGCATCTGGGGACCGGATTACCAGGATCCGATGACATACCTTGATATGTTTGTAACCGGGAACCCTCATAATGAAATGGATTATTCCAATCCTGAATATGATAAATTGATTCAGGACGCCCAGTCGGAAACCGATGTCCAGAAGCGCTGGGAAATGCTTCAGGAAGCAGAACGCATTCTTCTTGAGGAAGATGCCGCTATTACGCCAATGTACCAGCGCGGTAATGCCTATATGCAGCGTTCGTTCATTAAAGACCTTTACCTGCATCCATTCGGGCCTGAGTTCTCTCTGAAATGGGCACATGTTGAATAACAGATAAAAATTGAAGCACATTCCGCTGTTAGCGGGATGTGCTTTTTTGTGCATAAGGTGTTGTCTTGGAAGGTGGTGCGGCAAGAGCATAGTGGTTTTTTGCTTGGAATGCGAAGCCAGGCGGAATTTTCTCATTAATTGTTGTCAGGAGCCTGCGTGTTAGTCAGCGCTTCAGCTAAAATGAAATATAACACACTTTTGATTAAAATCATAAGTGATTTGAGGAGATCTGTTTGCGATTCAGGCATGGTCCGTGGTATTCGCGCCATAGCATGAGGTTTTCACGCCGTAGCCGGCCAGTTTCACGCCATATCCTGGCCGTTTCACGCCAACCGTTCCTCAAGCTAAGAGCAGATTGCCGCTTTCACGCCAGATAACGCCGATTACGCGCGGATCAGGTGCTTTTTCACGGCTAACTGGACCTGTTTCACGCCGTATGAAGTACTTTACGCGCCAAATGGCCCTTTTCACGCCGCAACTTCAAGGTTTCGCGTCAACCCCCTGCCTTTTCAAGCATATCGCCTGATGCCAATCGATACAGTCCAAATATCAGGCATATCGCCCCCCGCTATACACCACTGCCCCATCTGTTGCCTCATCCCCAAGTGCAGCATAGCGCTTTCCAATACACAATCTGACCATTTTTAATGATTAACCGGCACCTGTTCCCGGCGTTTTAAAGTGCCGTGGCAGGAATCTGTTAGGCACACCTTTCCAGATTTCACATGCCGATATACTGTTGCCCGGTCAGCTCCCAGGTCATATCACATGCCGATATACTGTTTATCCTGACTCCTCCCGGCATATCGCCTGCCGATACACAAACAAGCGCATCGTCCTGCCCATTTCCAAATTCCGCATGTGTGCATATTGCCGCCCGATACACCTGCAGCATACAACCAAAAAACCGGCATCTGCCAATACAGATGCCGGTTTCTCACAATTATAATTTAGCCGATCGAACCTTCCATTTCAAAGCTGATCAGGCGGTTCATTTCAACTGCGTATTCCATTGGAAGCTCGCGTGTGAACGGCTCGATGAAGCCCATAACGATCATTTCAGTCGCTTCCTGTTCGGAAATGCCGCGGCTCATCAAATAGAAGAGCTGTTCTTCGGAAACTTTGGAAACTTTCGCTTCGTGTTCAAGCGATACGTTTTCCGTCATGATTTCATTGTACGGGATCGTATCGGACGTTGACTTGTTATCCATGATAAGCGTATCGCATTCGACGTTTGAGCGGGACCCTTGCGCTTTGCGGCCGAATTGCACGATGCCGCGGTAGGTCACTTTTCCGCCGTGCTTGGAAATCGATTTTGATACGATGGTGGATGACGTGTTTGGTGCAAGGTGGATCATTTTGGCACCTGCATCCTGGTGCTGGCCTTTGCCGGCAATCGCTATGGAAAGTGTCAGGCCGCGTGCGCCCTCCCCTTTCAGGATGACAGCAGGATACTTCATTGTAAGCTTGGATCCGATATTCCCGTCGATCCATTCCATTGTCGCATTTTCTTCAGCAACTGCACGCTTCGTTACCAGGTTATACACGTTGTTCGCCCAGTTCTGGATGGTCGTGTACCGGCAGTACGCATCTTTCTTGATTACAATTTCAACGACTGCACTGTGCAGGGAGTTCGTTGTATAAACAGGTGCAGTACAACCCTCTACATAATGGACATGTGCGCCTTCATCGGCTATGATCAGCGTACGCTCAAACTGTCCCATATTCTCAGAGTTGATGCGGAAATAAGCCTGCAGAGGCGTATCCACTTTAACTCCTTTTGGAACATAGATGAAAGAACCGCCGGACCATACCGCTGAGTTCAATGCTGCGAACTTATTATCGGAAGGCGGTATGACTTTTCCGAAATGTTCCTTGAAGATATCTTCATTTTCCTTGAGTGCTGAATCGGTATCTTTAAAGACGATTCCCATTTCTTCAAGGTCTTCCTTCATGTTGTGGTAAACAACCTCTGACTCATACTGGGCGGATACGCCAGCAAGCCATTTTTGTTCCGCTTCAGGGATACCGAGCTTGTCAAATGTCTGTTTGATTTCCTCCGGAACTTCATCCCATGAGCGCTCTGATTTCTCAGAAGGCTTTACATAATAGGTGATTTCATCGAAGTTCAACTCATTCAGGTCACCGCCCCATTGAGGCATCGGCATTTTATAAAATAGCTCAAGAGATTTCAAACGGAAATCAAGCATCCATTGCGGTTCTTCCTTCATGCGTGAAATCTCTTCGACTATTTCCTTTGTCAAACCACGCTCAGAGCGGAAAATTGAAACATCTTTATCGTGGAAACCATATTTATACTCTTCACTGATATCAGGCATATTTTTTGCCATCCGAAATCGCCCTCCTTATCTTTTCGTGCGGCAGGGAGGCACCCCTGCACCCTGTTGCCAGGAAGCCATTAACATACGGACGGTTTACTTTTCGTCTTCATCCTGCTGAACACCCTTCTCCATCGCTTTCCAGGCAAGTGTTGCACATTTGATCCGTGCAGGAAATTTGGCCACTCCCTGCAGGGCTTCAATATCGCCGAGTTCCAGGTCTTCTTCGTCATAATCATTGCCTTGCATCATATCAGAAAAAATGGAGGAAAGTTTCAATGCTTTTTCAACTGGCAGGCCCTTTACTGCCTCGGTCATCATGGATGCGGATGACATGCTGATTGAGCAGCCTTCTCCATCGAACTTCGCATCTTTTACGACACCGTCTTCCACTTCGAGGTGAAGCTGGATCCTGTCTCCGCAAGTAGGATTGTTCATCGCGATTGTGACGCTGTCTTCAGCAATCGCGCCTTTATTGCGCGGATTTTTATAATGATCCATGATCACCTGTCTGTAAAGGGTATCAAGGTTGTTGTTAAAAGCCATATGAAAAATACTCCTTTGTCTTTTGTAGGCCGGAGATAAACGCATCCACATCTTTTTCCGTATTATACAGGTAAAAGCTGGCCCGGGCTGTCGCACTTTGCTTCAGCCACTTCATGAGCGGTTGTGCACAGTGATGGCCGGCCCTGACCGCAATGCCTTCCGCATCCAGTACGGTCGCGACATCATGTGGATGGACATCTTTCAGATTAAAGGTGACGAGCCCGGCCCTTTGATCTGGTCCGTATACGTCGACATCTTCCATTTCACGTAATCTGTTCAAGGCATACTCGGCAAGGCGATGTTCATGTGCTTCAATATTTTCAAGCCCCACCTCTTCCAGGAAATCAATGGCAGCCCCCATGCCGATGGCACCGCCGATGATTGGCGTGCCGCCTTCGAATTTCCAGGGAAGCTCTTTCCAGGTGGAATCGTATAAGTTTACAAAGTCGATCATTTCGCCGCCGAATTCTACCGGCTCCATTTTTTCAAGTAAATCCTTCTTGCCATACAATGCCCCTATTCCGGTCGGGCCACACATTTTATGGGCAGAAAAGGCGAAAAAGTCACAATCAAGCTCCTTTACATCGACTTTCATGTGCGGGGCGCTCTGGGCGCCGTCCACCATCATCACGGCTCCATGCTTATGGGCAATGGCTGCTATTTCTTTGACGGGGTTGATTGTGCCAAGGACGTTGGAAACTTGCATGACCGAAACGATTTTCGTGTTTTCGGTAACTGTATTCTCAACATCCTCCAGGCTGATGGTTCCATCCTCCTGCAGCGGGATATATTTCAATTCAGCACCGGTTGCCCGGGCAACCTGCTGCCATGGAATAATGTTGCTGTGATGCTCCATATAGGTGATGACGATCTCATCACCCTCAGACAGGTTTGCGCGTCCGTAACTGTGTGCAACCGTATTGATTGCGGTTGTCGTTCCCCGCGTGAAAATGATTTCTTCCGTATACGCTGCATTAATGAAATTCCTGACCTTCTCCCGGGCGCCTTCATACGCATCGGTCGCTTTCGTTCCAAGTGTATGGACGCCGCGATGAACGTTGGAATTGTATTCCCGGTAATAGTTGTCGAGTGTCTCAATTACAGAAGCAGGTTTTTGGGAAGTCGCTGCACTGTCCAGGTATACGAGACGGTTTCCGTTCACTTCCTGATCAAGGATCGGGAACTGTTTGCGGATTTCATTTACGTTCATTTCTTTACTTTCCTTTCAATGACCTCCACAAGCTGCTTTTTGACAGTTTCAATCGGAAGTTCTTTGACTACCGGTGCAAGGAATCCGTGAATGACGAGACGCTCTGCTTCATGTTTCGTAATGCCGCGGCTCATGAGATAGTATAGCTGAATCGGATCAACCCGGCCTACCGAAGCAGCGTGTCCGGCAGTGACATCATCTTCATCGATGAGCAGGATCGGGTTGGCATCCCCGCGTGCATTTTCACTTAACATCAGGACGCGAGATTCCTGTTCGGCATTTGAACCGGATGCGCCGTGTTCAATTTTTCCGATGCCGTTGAATACGGAAGTTGCGCTGTCTTTCACGACTGCGTGCTTCAGGATGTACCCTTCTGAATTTTTTCCGAAATGGGTAATGTTTGTCGTGAAGTTTTGTTTTTGGCTGGCTTTTCCGACGGTTACCGTTTTCGCATCACCATAAGATCCGTCACCGATAAGATATGTGAGATTTTCGGAAACGGTATTTCCGTCATTCATCTGGCCAAGTGCCCATTCCAGCTTACCGTCCCGTCCAACACGTCCGCGGCGGTTCACATATCCGGTCACACCTTCTCCTAGTGTATCGACAGCACCGTAGCTTACTTTCGCATTCTCTCCGACAATGGCTTCTGTAATCAGGTTGGCAACTGTAGAAGCTTCTCCATTCCCGGTTGAAATATAATTTTCAACATAGGTGACAGAGCTGTTGTCTTCTGCAACCAGCAGCACGTGGTTGAATAATGCCGCTTCAGCATCATCCTGCCAGAAAACGGCCTGGAAAGGCGTTTCCAGTTCAACACCCTGTGGAATATAGACAAATGCCCCGCCGTTCATAAGAGCGGCATGCAGAGCAGTCAGCCGGTGTTCATCAACTTTAACGGCATCTTTCATGAAGTGCTTTTTCAGAAGATCACCGTGTTCCTTAGCTGCAGTAAGCATATCCGTGAAGATCACACCTTTGTTTTTCAGTTCTTCTGAAAGGGAACTGAATGCAGGTGCATTGTTTCTCAGTACAAGCAGGTTTCTGTCCGTTTCCTCAAGGTCGATCAGCGATTTGATTTTTTCTGGCAGTTCGTCTAAAGAATTGATTTTTTCACCAGAGGAATCATGCTTGAATTGCGTGAAATTCCAATTATCGATTTTGGTTTTATCCGGGCGGGGCATCGGCAGGTCTTCCGCTTTTGCCAGTGCATCAAGGCGGAATTGCGTCAGCCACTCGGGTTCACCATTTTTCTGTGAAAACTGTTTAATGTAGTCCTGGTCGTATTGTAACTTCGTATCCACTGACATGTTCATCCCCCTTCCGCTTACGCTTCCTGGCCTACTGTTTCGTCTTCGATGCCAAGCTCTTCTTTGATCCAGTCATATCCTTCTTCTTCAAGGCGCTGGGCCAGTTCCGGTCCGCCTGATTTTACGATCCTGCCCTGCATCATGACATGCACTTTATCAGGTGTGATGTAGTTAAGCAGACGCTGATAGTGGGTAATGATTAAGCAGCCGAAGTCTTCGCCGCGCATTTCGTTTACGCCGTTGGAAACGACTTTCAACGCATCGATATCAAGGCCGGAATCAATTTCATCCAGAATTGCGATTTTCGGTTCAAGCATCATCATTTGCAGGATTTCATTCCGCTTTTTCTCGCCGCCGGAGAATCCCTGGTTCAGATAACGCTGGGCCATATTTGGATCCATGTCGAGGAAATCCATTTTTTTATCAAGTGTTTTAACAAACTTCATGAGCGAAATCTCATTTCCTTCCCCGCGCCGTGCATTGATGGAGGAACGAAGGAAGTCGGCATTTGTAACGCCGTCGATTTCACTCGGGTATTGCATAGCCAGGAACATCCCGACACGCGCCCGCTCATCCACTTCCATTTCGAGAACATCTTGACCGTCAAACGTGATTGTGCCCTCAGTCACTTCGTACTTGGGATGACCCATGACCGCTGAAGCAAGTGTTGATTTTCCTGTTCCGTTTGGACCCATGACAGCGTGGATTTCCCCGCCTTTAATTTCTAAATTAACGCCCTTGAGGATTTCCTTTCCCTCAATTGATACGTGTAAATTCTCAATCTTAAGTGTTGAACCTGCCATTTTTATACCTCCAATAATCTTAATATTCCTGGTTTTTTCTAGAATTTTATTATTACTGCTGTATTCTCATTCTATTCTCATTCCAATGTTATAACAAATGAAAAGTATAATCAACCTCAATAGCCTAAAACATTTTTTTCCATGACAGAAGCTCTGGTTCCACCCCAGAGTATTCTGCACGCGAAGAACCGGCTCCGCTTATTTTGTGCCGTTTTCAGCTTCCTACACTATGATGACGGATAAACAAGAAAAAAACCAGTTATACGAACTGGTTTTTTTCTTGTTTATCATGCTATAGGCTTTATCGTTATTTTCAAGTTAAAATCCGATGCGGCGACTGGCTTGATCTACGACACGCAAACTCTTTTCATATTCCTGTTCACGCCGTTTTTCCACCTTGAGGCGTTTATCGAGCTTCCGCCCGTACTCCTCATATCCCATTCCATGAGACTGATACATCGCCTTTTCCATTTCAGCTGTATAATTCAGCTCCAGGTCACTAATAATGAACCCATCCTTTCAATGGTTTTAACTTCGTGATTAATCGTATCACGTTACTACATTTACCACAAAGACCCATATCGTAAACATTTCACGATAATAAAGGCTGGCGGGGTACCGGAATACTTCAGCTGAATAAAGGGCACTATTGCTCCCATTTGCAATCATATCCTCTTATTTGGGCGGGATTTGTTAGAAAATTCAGTTCGCATCGTTGAAGTCTTATTGTTTCAGGTCGGTAAGTTCAGATACTGCTTCCTGTACAAGCGTTACCGCCTGGCTCATGGCAGCTCCGCCTCCAAAGGCTGCCGTCACTCCGACCGCTTCAAGAATTTCTTCTTCTGAACACCCTTCGTCCAGACAGCCTTTCACGTGATAGATGATACAATACTCGTCCTGTGAATTAAGGCTGATTCCCAGGGCGATGAGCTGCTTCTCACGGCGGCTCAGCATTCCTTCCTCAAAGCATGTTTCGGTAAATGCATTATAATGGCGGGCGATATCCGGCATTTTTTGTGTAAAGATCCCCAGCCCTTCTTTGTATTCATGCAAAGCTGCTTCTGTTGAATTGCGTGGTTCATGGTACATCCTTTTCACTCCTATCTGAATTTGGTTCGTGATTATTATGATGCATATAAATAGGAACTATCCCGCTTTTTTATGGGCTGCAGAATGTAATGTTGAAAAACAGCCATGAACTAGCTGCTTTTTGCAATTGCACAGGACGCACCCCCTATTGAATACGGAAATAGACCTCTTATCTTGGCGAAGGAATTCGGCGGGAACCAGTGTAAATCACTTGAGGGCATACAAAAAACCCGGCATAAGCCGGGTTTCGCAATTACTCGCCGTCAACAGGAACAACAGCTCCTTTGTATTCTTCTTCAATGAAGGTCTGAATCTCTTCTGAACGCAGCACTTCAACAAGCGTCTTGATGTTTTCATTATCCTTATCCTTTTCCCGGACAGCGATGACGTTGACATAAGGAGAATTTGAACCTTCGAGGGCAATTGCATCCTCCATCGGATTCAACCCTGCATCGATCGCATAGTTCGTATTGATCAGGACAGCATCGCCTTCGTTGTTTTCATATGCACGCGGAAGCATTCCGGCATCAATATCAGCCTTAAAATTCAGGTTTTTCGGATTTTCTTCAATATCTTCAAGAGTCGCGTTCGTTTTTTCCACGCCTTCTTTAAGTTTGATCAAGCCTTCTTCTTCCAGAAGGGAAAGCATGCGGCCGTGGTCTGCAACAGAGTTGCTCATGACAACCGTTGCACCTTCCGGCAGGTCGTTCAAGCTTTTATATTCCTGGGAATAAACACCGATAGGCTCAATATGGATTCCTCCAGCGTTGACAAAGTCATACCCGTGTTTTTTCTTCTGATCTTCCAGATATGGTATGTGCTGGAAGTAGTTTGCATCAAGCTCACCTTCTTCAAGAGCCTTATTTGGAAGAATATAATCCTGGAATGTTTCAATCTGAAGGTCAACGCCTTTTTCTTCAAGGAGCGGCTTGGCTTCTTCAAGTATTTCTGAATGGGGTACATTTGAAGCACCGACAACAAGCTTCTTGCTCTCTCCGCTTCCACTTTCATTTCCGCCGCATGCGGCCAGTACCCCGATTAATAATACAATGCTAATTGTAAGAATTAGTTTTTTCATGATGAAAAATCCTCCTAGCGTTTATCTATTTTGTTTACTGCTATATCACCAATAAATTGGAGAACAAATACAATGAGCAAGATGACGATTGTTGCGACGACTGTCACATCATTATGGCTGCGCTGGAATCCCTCAAGATAAGCAAGGTCCCCTAGCCCGCCGGCTCCAACTACTCCTGCCATCGCTGTGTAGCCTACAAGTGCAATCGCGGTGACAGTAATACCGGATATAAGAGCCGGCATTGATTCCGGCAAAAATACTTTGAATATGATTGTCCATGTACTTGCACCCATCGCCCGCGAGGCTTCGATGACGCCTTTATCAATTTCACGGAGGGCGATTTCCACCATCCTGGCATAAAAGGGCGCCGCTCCGAAAATAAGCGCCGGCAATGCCGCTTTTGCTCCCAGCATTGAGCCGACCAGCAGCTTTGTAAAAGGAATCAGCAATATAATTAATATAATGAAAGGAATCGACCTGAATATATTTACATATCCTGCAATAATACTATTCAACAGCCTGTTTTCCCACAGATTTCCCCGTGAGGTCAAAAACAGCAATAGGCCTAATACAATCCCCAAAATGAAAGTGGCGGCAACAGAAATCACAGTCATATACAATGTTTCCAGCGTCGCTTCCCAGACTTTATCCCAAATGACATTTTCAAACACTTTGCAGCACCTCTGCTTCCACTCCGCGTTTCCTGATATGGCTGATTGCCCGGTTCACTTCATCATCATCTCCGGAGAAATGGACAAACAATGTCCCATATGTGCCGCTGTTTGTCTGCTGCACTTTGCCCTGCAGAATGTTGACGATCACTTCGAATTTCTTAATCGTTTCATTTATGACAGGCTCTTCCGCGTCATTCCCGATGAACGTCAGTTGAATAACCTTGCCGTGTTCATACTGGGCAAGCAGATGCTCAATCGTTTCTTCAGCTTCATCAGGCTCGGTCACCTGTTTCACAAACCGTCTCGTCACTTGCTGTTTCGGTTTTCGGAATACATCTCTAACGTTTCCTTCTTCAACAACACGGCCGTTTTCCATAACCGCTACCCGGTGGCTGATTTTATGAATGACATGCATCTCATGAGTAATCAACACAATTGTCAGGCCGAATCGCTCATTAATATCAACGAGCAGGTCAAGAATCGAATCGGTCGTTTCCGGGTCAAGTGCAGATGTTGCTTCATCGCATAGCAGCACTTTCGGATTATTGGCAAGGGCGCGTGCGATTCCGACACGCTGTTTCTGGCCTCCGCTCAACTCAGATGGATATGCATCTTCGCGCCCCTGCAGGCCGACAAGCCGAATCAGCTCGAGGACCCGTTCGTTCCGTTCCTTTTTGGCTACTCTTGATATCTCGAGCGGAAATGCAATATTATCATAGACCGTTCGTGACCAGAGCAGATTGAAATGCTGAAACACCATTCCGATCTCCTGGCGGGCAAGCCTGAGTTCACGGCCGGATAACGTATTCATATTCCAATCACCGACTGTGATTGTGCCTCCTGTAGGCTTTTCCAATCCATTAAGCATACGGATCAGCGTACTTTTCCCTGCACCGCTGTATCCAATAATGCCGTATATTTCACCGTTTTGGATCGTAAGGTTTACATCTTTGACAGCTTCGATCGGTCCCTTTTTGGACTTAAAGACTTTCTCGATATTGGATAACTGTATCATGCTGTTTCCTCATTTCTTCCATAAATAATGACATCTGCATTTTAAGGCGCATCCAAAAAAAGTGTTCACCCATTCAATATAAAAAAACCTTTCTGCACAGATGAGCAGAAAGGTTTAATGAACAATTCCTTTCTCTCATCTCCCAAAGCCTCAGCTTTGCAGGAATTGGCACCTTTACAAGCATCATGCCTGCCGGTTGCCGGGTTTCATCGGGCCAGTCCCTCCACCTCTCGTGATAAGAGTCAATCACACTTTATTGAGTTAAACGACTAATGTTTTTGAAACTAATGAAGATATTAGCACGCCTATCATTAGCTGTCAACAAAATAGTCCAAAAAAACAGCTTAAACGACACGGGCTGACAATTGCGTACAGCCGCCTTTTCCTTTACGATGGGAAACAGAAACTTGATGAAGTTTAACATGAAAAGAAGAACACTGCCGGCAGCTTACCCAGCGGAAACCGGCTATAGTTGGGAGGATGGTTTGATGAAGGCACCGGGGTTCACATTAAAGGACATACAAACAGGAAACCTTGTATCTTTGGATGACTACAGAGGAAAAAATGTCATGATCACGTTCTGGGTATCATGGTGTCCGGACTGCCAGCGGGATTTGCCTCAAAAAGATGCTTTTTATAAAACACTTCCTGCAGAAACAGACCTGGCATTCATTACAATCAACGTAACAGGGCGTGAGGCCAGTACGGAAAACGCTTTAAAGATGGCACGCGAACAGCAGTGGACATTCCCTATCCTTATGGATGAGGGGACAAACGCATATGATGCCTATCAATGCACAGGGGTGCCTGCCACATTTTTGCTTAACCAGCATCATGAAATCGAAGCCTCATTTGATGACCGTGCTGATTTCATGGACATCATCCAATCACTCGGCACACTGCTCAAATGATGTTTTGGCCGTGATGCTTGCTCATCAGAAAAAGGGACTCCAGCCAGAGCTTATTCCTGAATGTACACTTGACTGAGAGCTCTTTATCCCGTTCAAGGGTGCGGAGCGGCTTCATTCCGGTTATCAAATTCACGAGCGCTCCATCGCACCCGCGAATAATTATGTCCGGGCATGTGTCCGGAAGCGCATATAAAAGTCGCAGCCCTTTATCTGACAACTCCACTGCTGCAGCCTCCTCTTCCGAAAAGAAGAACATCATCATTTCTGGTTTTTTGAATAACGGCTGTAGATGAGGAGCATTTCCCGCACCTGCTATCATTTTTGTTAGCGAAACCACAAACATGTTCATCACCGCTTTCAAGGAAACATCTTTACCCTGGAATTCGCCTTCCCCATCGAATTTCCTTGAAAAATCGTCCGACAATATTTTCAAAAAGCGGATGTGCGGCTGTTTGTGTAAAAGTTGACACGCTGCAGATCGGAAGTTATATTTGCGCATTAAGGCAGAACCCGGTCATTTTTTGTCACTCAGTGCTTCACCGTTACCAAAACAGAAAACACAGGCTTTAAAAAAGCCTGTGTCATTATTTCCCGAGAAATAAGGTAATATGTAAAAACAAATCGCCTTTTTCTCCGCTATTTATTGGTTATTTTTGCCGTTGGAATTATTTTGCTGTTTGTTGACTTTGTTTTTACCCTGGCTGTTATTTTGCTTTTTATCTTTCTGTTTGTTGCCGCCAGCATTACTCTTGCCTTCTTTATCAACTGAATCGGACTTATTCATTGAGCCATTATTTGTTTTTTTTTCAGCGTTTCCTTTTCCATTCCCGTTGGAATGACCATTTGACTTTCCAGTCTGGCCCGGCGGTTCCTTGTCTTCAAACCCAGGAGCGCCCTGCTTCTCGTTCTTCTTTATTTGGCCAGGTGCATTTGAATTAGGTACGGCTTTTTCATCTTTATTGCCTCCGGCATGCTGAATATTTACTCCCTTTCCATTTTTATCCATTTCAGGGCGTGGTTCGGCTTTCTTTTTCAGTTCAGTTACTGAAAGTGTCTTAGCCTCATCCATTGTCAGCTCGTTCCCCTGTTTGACAGCATCTTCATAAACAAGGTATTTACCGGTAGAAATGCCGTTCTGTTTAGCATGTTCCCTTGTTTCTTCATCAGCATATACAACTTTTACGGCGATCTCTTCATTTTGTGTTAATAGACGGTTTTGTACTGCAACGAGCTCGCGTGCAAGTGCTTGCTGCATTTTCTCTTTGTCATTTTTATCTTCCAGCATTGATGTGGAAGCAAGCAGTACATCCTGATTAGAGTTAAAATATCCCTTTTCTTTTATTAGTGCAACAACCGATTCTACAAACTCGGCAAGCGGCAAGCCTTTCAACTTATCTATTTCTTTTTGCAACGCCTTGCCATCATCGTTCAGCGAGGTGTACTCAAGGACCTTCATGTCCTGGTTCACCCCGACTTCCATACTGGGATTCACATCAATACTTACATACGCCGCTACTGGCTCGGTATTGAACGAAAAAATCCCGGCAAACGCGATAATAAACGCCGCAACTGCAGCTGCCACAGTAATTGACGGTGCGAATGAAGGAAACACCCGCTTTTGAGGTTCTTCAGGGATTAAAATTTCTTCTCCGAGCTGCACATCCTGGCCTTTTTTCAGACGGATTTGCTCGAATGCCCCGTTCCTCGTCATGACAACCGCTTTCTTACGGTTAATTTCCATTATGATTCCGCGTTTCACCATTGACTCCCCCCTTTATATCTCAATGTAAGACTGTAATGAATGAAAATCGCCAAGATATATTAGCGCAACTGCTATTATATACTTTCGATTTCTCTCTATTGTTTTACGACTGCAATCCACCATTTTTTCTATATTTTTTATCGGCAGCCTTTTTTTGTCTTTGAGATAGCGGGAGAGTTCTTCGTCGTGCGCGATCAAATAAGCGATTTCTTTCGCATTATCACGTGCATCAATATGTTTCGGACAATGTTTAACAAGTGCTTCAAAGGTTATATCATACTGTGCAAGCAATTTTTGATATTCCATGATTTCAGTTACCCGTTCAGCGCTTTCCTCTTCCCGGGTATACTGGTCAATAGACGCCTTTTGTTCTGCGAACGTTTCCTCCTGGACATTGTCTTCAGTCTCTTCCTCATAATGGAACACGAGGTTGCGGGTCTGGCGCTGTTCCCTTCGGATATGGTCAATCACGCGCCTGCGGATAACCATGTTGGCAAATGTCAAGAAGCGGCTGCCCTCTTTTTCTGAATACTGGTCAATCGCTTCATTAAATGCCGTTAGACCGACACTGTATTCATCCATCTCTTCATTTACATAACGATGACAAACTTTTGATATCACTTTTTTTATAAATGGCTGATATTCTTTGATCAAATCATTTCTGGTCAAATAATCCCCCTGCTGCGCAAGGGTGACTTTTTCTTCTATCGTTTCAGGATTTCGCGTAAATCGCTTTTTTAAAACACCCATGCTTAACGGTGCCATTCCATTCACCTCATCCTTATTAGACGTTTGAGTTGGGGATTGAGAGATGATCCAAACCACCCTGCCGCTTTTTCAGCAAAAAGGGCACACAACGTTTATACCACATGTAGAGCAGTCAAGAGAATGTTTGCAATCGAATTGTTTTTAAACCGTAAAATAGCATCCTTTTCTTTCATATTATTGGTATTTTTATCCAGTGAAAAAAATCCAATTGCCGAAAGATTATGTAATTACTGGAATTGTATTCAAAATATTCACAGTAAATTCACTTCTTAAATTACTATATCCAACAATTTATTTTTTGTAAAAACATTTATCGCATATTTCGCTAAACATACTGAAATTGAGACAAACGGCCCGGGTCCTGGGAAGTTATTTGCATGAATGCCGTGCACCCGTCTTAAAAATAAAGGTTACTGGATATTCATGTTATACATTAAACAAACGGGCAGGATTGCGGAATAAGGAAATCCGCTGTCATGTATCTTGCCCGCTCCTTTAAACTGCAGACAATCGCTTCAATCCACTCAGTTGCAACATCAATTCAGGGAAAAGAAACACAGAAGCTGTATCAGGTGCATCAACTTGCCACCCAGACAGTTCTGAAAGTATACTCGTTCAATTCCCGTATAGGCCGCCATGGCTTTTACTTCCAAGCAGAACGCGGTTTGTTACCTCCCCGCGCATTTGCTAATCACCTGAATCGGTCAATTGGTGATGTGGGGGCTTTCATTCGACTAGTTTCTCAGCCTTGCCGGCTGCTCCGCGGAAATTAACAACCGTTCTAAAATGCAACTTTTCGAAGAGGCTATTGAAGAGTTTTAATTTCATTAAAGGGTTTGTTAGGTCAATAAGGTGATATATTGAAAAATGTTCAGACTTCCAGGCATTTTCACAGCGTGTATTATTTTAATTGCCTTGTAATTTCGGTGTGATTCATATAGTGATTTTTGATGCCGTTTGACTTTTTTCCTTCAAATCCTAATCCTCCAGCAAGAAACCTGGACGTTTATATGGTTTAGACTGCAGTCACTCGGATTATCTAGTGGGTGCTTGTATTTTTACAATGGAGGTTCAATGACGGAGTCTGCTCATCCAATGTTTTTTCAGCTTTTTGTTTACGTGCTCCACTGAATGGAACGCATACATTTTTTCAGTGCCGCCTGCACCATATAACAGCAGGCACGGAACACTTTCAATCTCCCATTGTTCTGCTATCGCTGGCATTATATTAAGATTCCCTTTCAGAATCTGCAGCCCTGGCTGCATTGCTTCCGTTACTTCAAGCATTTTACCTGCCAATTTGCACGTTCCGCACATTGGTGTATAAAAGTAAACAGCGCCTGTCTGTCCGCTGTTAATGGCCTGGAGGATATCCTGTTGCTTCGCATCCTTCATCTGTTTTCACTTCCCGGTCCTATTAGGAATTCAGGGTGGATATTAATATCTGCGCTTGCAAGCACCATGGCAAGGTGCTGCTCAGGCGCGGCAGCGACTTCTTTGTAGACACGATCAATATATAGATGGCGGGCAAACGGAAACTCTTGTACAAATTGCCGCCTTAGTTTATCTCCGGAATAATCTGCATCAACCAGAATATATAGGTCAAGGTCATAAAACATTTCCACCCACTCATCAAGCTTTTCAACACCCATCGTTCCGTGTGTGCAAACGATCTGTACATTTTCATTTATGATCGGCTGGATTTTTTTCTTATCTGACTTTCCTTCTACGATAATCACTTTCTTTACCCGGTCCTCCATGTAGGTCACCTGCTTTTTAAATATCTTTTCGGTTTCTCTTACTATTGTATACATAGATTACCCGTTTTCTTCTATTAGTTTGTTTGGTAACAATTCCAATCCGGCAAGTTTGTATTAATGAAACGCTAAACACTCTATCAAGTCTGCAGCGGGGCCTTGCAGCCGCTTGGCATGTACATCTTTTTTACAGCATAACAAAACCCCGGTTTGCACCGGGGTTTTTCGTTAGTTTTTAGTCTTCTTCACTTACCATTTCCTGATATTGTTCTGCCGTCATCAGGCTATCGATTTCGCCTGTATCTTGAGGCTCAACGATGACCATCCATGCTTTTTCATATGGAGACTCGTTGACAAGCTCAGGGCTGTCTTCAAGCTCGCTGTTGATTTCGACAACTTTTCCGCTTAGCGGAGCATACAATTCAGAAACCGTTTTTACAGATTCAACACTGCCAAACGGCTCATCTGTTTTGATTTCATCTCCGACCTCCGGCAATTCGACAAAAACGATATCGCCAAGTTCTGACTGAGCGAAGTCGGTAATTCCGATGCGGACCTTGCCGTCTTCTGTTTTTACCCATTCGTGTTCTTCTGAGTAACGGAAATCCTTAGGTAAGTTCATTGCAAAAATCCCTCCATAGAAAAATGTTTTTAGCTAAAATCACGGGTTCTTTAACTATTTCCCCATGTTTTTTCATAATCCTCTTCTTTAAAGCCGACTGTCACCCTATCGCCATCAACGGCAATCGGCCGCTTGATCAGCATGCCGTCCGATGCAAGAATGCCGAGAAGTTCATCGTCTGAAGCGGTTTTCACTTTTTCCTTCAAGTTCTGCTCACGGTATTTTTTTCCGCTTGTATTAAAAAACTTTTTAATTTCCAAACCGCTCTTTTGATAATAGTCCTCGAGCTCCTCACGTCCCGGGGGATTGTCAGCAATATGTATCTCTTCAAACGGGATGCCGCGCTCTTCCAGCCACTTTTTCGCCTTTCGGCTTGTACCGCATTTCGGATACCAGTAAAACTGTATGGCCATTTAATCCCTCCCATCAATAAAGGTAAGTATATTGTATCACAACAGGGATTTGAAATTCTAATTATCCAATCATTCTTTTGAGCCTGTTTTACAACAGCTGAAAAAGGTGATTTTCACAGCGGCTAAAACGGTTATCCCCGAAGCGCAACCGCTTTGCGGCTGGATATGAAATTATATCAAACTATCGGAAAAGCAAAAAACGGACCGCAGCTGCGGCCCGCTTTTCCTTCCTGAAACAAATCAGACTACATATTTTTCTTCTTCAAGAACCGTTTTTGCGATTTCACGTTTTTTGACAATGACATTAATCGGCGTACGGCGTGTCAGCTTGCGCAATGATGAAAGCATCATGCGAAGCGTATCACCGGACTCAACCGCTACAAGTGTTTCTTTCGCATGGCCTTCAATGCGGTTCATCGCTTCTTCACAATAAACCTGCGTCATAAGGAGCTTCTGCTTGTTTTTGGCTTCGCCTGTCTTGTCGATCGCCTTTTCTGTGCGAAGTAAGGCAGATTCCATCGCAAACACTTCACCTACGATATCGGCAATGTTAGCAAGTATTTCTTGCTCATCGTTCAATGCTTTGCCATATTTTTGA
This sequence comes from Bacillus marinisedimentorum, assembly GCF_001644195.2. Lineage (NCBI taxonomy): Bacteria > Bacillati > Bacillota > Bacilli > Caryophanales > Bacillaceae > Bacillus > Bacillus marinisedimentorum. Next base: position 180,865 of record NZ_LWBL02000005.1, read on the forward strand.
GCGGCAAGGCCTGCTGCCAGAAGTGCTACTTTCTTGGCGTTGCGGACCATATATTTTTCCTGCTCAAGCGCCTCGTCTCCCGGCTCTTCCGGCATCATCATCATCAGTTCTTCTTGAAGTGATTGTGCTTTTTGAAGAAGCGGCAGCTCATTTTTCATCGCCTTGCGCAGCAATGTGCCAGGGACGATCAGGCGGTTGATTTCATTTGTCCCTTCAAAAATCCGGTTAATCCGGGAGTCACGGTAAATGCGTTCCACTTCATATTCAGCCATGAATCCGTATCCGCCGTGGATTTGGACAGCTTCATCGACTACATAATCAAGCGCTTCGGTGCCGAACACTTTATTAAGTGAGCATTCGATCGCGTATTCGCCTATTGCGGCGCCGACTTTTGCACCGTCTTTCATTTCTTCTTCGCTAAGTGCATTCAGGCGGTCTTCGAGCAAGCCGATCGTCCGGTAAACCGCTGCTTCATTTGCATATGTCTGGGCAGCCATTGTACCGAGTTTTTCCTGAATTAAGCTGAACTTCGCGATTGGCTGCTTGAACTGCTGGCGCTCGTTTGCATATTTAGCAGCAAGCTCAAGTGTGCGCTTCGCTCCGCCTACTGCACCAAGACCCAGCTTGTAGCGGCCGACGTTCAAAATATTGAAGGCAATGACATGGCCTTTGCCTGGTTCAAACAGAAGGTTTTCTTTCGGAACCGGTACGTCTTCCAGAATCAATGTACGCGTAGATGAACTCTTGATTCCCATTTTCTTTTCTTCCGGGCCAGTTGAAACGCCAGGATAGTCACGCTCTACAATGAATGCAGAGAAATGCTCGCCGTCAATTTTTGCATAAACAATGAAAACATCAGCAAACGCGGAGTTTGTGATCCATTGCTTCTCACCATTAAGAACGTAGTGCGTTCCTTCACCGTTCAACTTTGCAGTCGTTTTTGCACTGAGCGCATCTGAACCGGAGCCCGGCTCTGTCAGGGCGTACGCTGCAATAAGCTCACCTGATGCAAGCTTCGGAAGGTAACGCTGCTTCTGTTCTTCGTTACCGAAAAACACAATCGGAAGGGAACCGATTCCGACGTGTGCACCGTGGGTTACAGAAAATCCGCCTGCAAGTGAAAATTTCTCTGTTATCAGTGAAGAACTGATTTTATCAAGTCCGAGGCCGCCGTATTCCTCAGGAACGTCAGCTCCAAGAAGACCTAGTTCGCCAGCTTCCTTCAATAGCTTTACGGAACGGTCAAACTCGTGATTTTCAAGGTATTCTAATTGTGGAACGACTTCATTTACGACAAAGTCCTCTGTCGTTTTCGCGATCATTTTATGCTCATCTGTAAAGTCTTCAGGTGTATAAACAGCGTCAGGGGAAATGTCATCAATCAGAAATCCGCCGCCTTTTTGTAACTCATCGACCTTATTTGCCATTTGGATACCCTCCCGGTAAAAGTAATTCATTCTCATATTTTATTGATCCGCCGGCGCAGGATTGCTCCGGCGGGAAATACCACAAGGTGACAGGCACCTGTCGATGTTTGTCGATAATCGACAAGTGACAGGCACCATTACAGAAGTTCAAATACGCCTGCTGCTCCCATTCCACCGCCGATGCACATTGTGACAACACCGAATTGCTCATTCCGGCGCTTCATCTCGTGGACGAGGGACAGGGTGAGCTTTGTTCCTGTCATGCCAAGCGGATGGCCAAGTGCGATTGCCCCGCCGTTGACGTTCACTTTATCCTCATCAAGGCCGAGTTCACGGATAACCTGAATCGACTGGGAGGCAAATGCCTCATTCAGTTCGAACAATCCGATATCAGAAACTTCGAGACCAGCCAGTTTCAGTGCTTTCGGAATGGCGGCGACAGGGCCGACACCCATGATTTCCGGAGGTACACCGCCTACAGCGAAGGAGCGGAACTTTGCGATTGGCTTAAGCCCTTCCGCATCCGCTTTTTCACGGTCCATAATAAGGACTGCAGCTGCACCATCACTCATTTGCGAGGCATTTCCAGCTGTGACGCTTCCGCCCACTTGGAATGCGGGCTTCAGCTTCGCAAGTGTTTCCATGCTGGTTCCTTCACGGACGCCTTCATCTGTATCAAACATAAATGTTTCCTCAACCAGCTTGTTATCACGCCCGACATAGCGGCGGACCACTTCTACCGGCACAATTTCGTCTTTGAACTTTCCCTCTTTGATTGCGCGCCCGGCGCGTTCATGGGAACGAACCGCAAATGCATCTTGATCTTCACGGCTGATGCCGTATTTTTGTGCAACCTGTTCAGCCGTATGACCCATGCTCATGTAATATTCCGGTGCATTTTCAACGAGAGTTGGATTCAGCCTGATGACATGGCCGCCCATCGGAATAAGGCTCATTGATTCGGCGCCCCCGGAAAGGATCGTATCCGAATGGCCGAGCATGATCCGTTCTGCACCGTAGGCAATGCTCTGCAGACCAGAAGAACAATAACGGTTTATCGTTATGCCTGGCGTTTCATGGCTTAAGCCGGCGAGTGCGCCGATATTGCGGGCCATGTTCATTCCCTGTTCCGCTTCAGGCATTGCACACCCGATAATGACATCATCTATATTGCCGTCGTAACCGCCTGCACGTTTCAACGTCTCTTTTACAGCAATGGCACCGAGATCATCCGGCCTCACGTTGGCAAGGCTTCCTTTTTTCGCCTTTCCGACCGGTGTTCTGGCACCTGCTACGATAACTGCTTCTTTCACACTTTTTCCCCCCTGCATGGTTTGGTTTCCGTTTCATCCAGTGACGGAATCATCAATTGCGAAGCGGCTTTCCTTTCAGAAGCATGTGCTGCATCCGCTGCATTGTCTTCGGTTCGGCGATCAAGCTTAAAAACGCTTCCCTTTCAAGGTCGAGCAAGTATTGCTCATCGACTTTTGTTCCGTATGGCACTTTTCCGCCCGCAATGACATAAGCAAGTTTTTTCGCAATCTTGAAGTCATGGTCGGAAATGTATCCGCTCAGTTTCATAGCTTCAGCGCCAAGCACCATCGTCGCATAACCTGTTTCGCCGACAACCGGCACACTGGCCCTTTTCGGTGCCACGTATCCTTTTTCGGCAAGTGCAAGCACGGTCTGTTTCGCATCATAGATTAGATGGTCACCGTTTATACTGATGCCGTCCATCTCCCGAAGGAATGTATTTTCACGCGCTTCCTGTGCCGAAGTGGATACTTTCGCCATAGCGATTTTTTCAAATGTCGCATTCGCGGCCTTCTGCAGGTCAAAATTGACACCTTTCGGCAGCTGACTGATATGGCGGAGATAAAGTTCCTTGTTTCCGCCGCCGCCTGGAATCAATCCTACGCCAACTTCAACAAGACCCATGTATGTTTCCATTGAAGCCTGCAATCTTGCAGCCGGCATTGAAACTTCGGCACCGCCGCCCAGTGTCATGCCAAATGGAGCAGCAACGACCGGTTTCGGGCTGTATTTGATATTCATCATCGCATTCTGGAATTGGCGGACGACCATATCGATTTCAAAGATGTTGCCGTCTTGCGCTTCCATCAGCATCATGGCAAGGTTGGCACCGACGCAGAAGTTTTTGCCCTGGTTCCCGATTACAAGACCTTCATAATTCTTCTCAACTTCTTCTAATGAGTAGTTGATCATCTGGATAATGTCCATGCCGATGGCATTGCTATGCGATGTGAACTCAAGAAGCGCAACACCGTCACCGTTATCTATCAAACTCGCACCGGCGTTTTTCTTAATGACACCCTTCTTTTCTTTCAATCTCTTTATATTGATACTCTTCGGATTTTCCTCAAGCGGTTTATATTCGCCTTCGTCATAATATTGAATGTCACCGTTATCTTTCTTATAGAATGAGGTATGGCCGGATTCCTTCATTTCTTTTATCCAGGCCGGAATTTCAGCACCTTCCGCCTCCATACGCTCGAGCGATTTCTCAAAACCGATGGCATCCCATGTTTCAAACGGGCCGAGTTCCCAGCCAAATCCCCACTTCATCGCATTATCGATCGCAGCGATGTTGTCAGCGATCTCTTTATGGAGTTCTGCAGAATATAAGAGTACCGGTTTCACGATATTCCACAATAATTTACCTGCACGGTCATCCGCATAAACAAGCGCTTTCATTTTCCCGCTTAAGCCTTTGGCCTGCTTCGCCATTTCGGTTGATGCGGTTTTTAGCTTTTTACGCTCGACATATTCCATCGTTTCCGGATCGAGTTCAAGGATTTCCTTGCCTTTGTCCGTCTTCTTCTTCAAGAAAAATCCCTGCCCGGCTTTGCTTCCGATCCAGCCTTTGTCAGCCATTTCTTTCATGAAGTCAGGCACTTCGAATACTTTCTTTTCTTCGCCTTCCACTTTTTCATAAACGTTGTTGGCAACATGGATGAACGTATCCAGACCGACGACATCAAGAGTGCGGAATGTGGCGCTCTTCGGCCTGCCGATCATCGGGCCGGTGACCGAATCCACTTCCCCGATGGAATAGCCGCCTTCGAGCATTTCCCGGACGGTCACAAGCAGACCGTATGTACCGATCCGGTTTCCGATGAAGTTCGGCGTATCTTTTGCAAGAACAACTCCTTTTCCAAGGGTGTCCTCGCCGAAAGTCTTCATATATTCTACAACTTCAGGATCTGTTGCCTTTGTCGGAATGACTTCAAGCAATTTCAGATAGCGCGGCGGGTTGAAAAAGTGAGTGCCGAGGAAATGCGAACGAAAATCATCTGATCTTCCTTCTGACATAGCCTCTACAGAAATCCCGGATGTGTTGGAACTTATAATCGATCCTTCTTTCCGATAGCGATCAACCTGTTCGAACACTTTCTTTTTCACATCGAGGTTCTCGACCACAACTTCGATGACCCAGTCGACATCAGCAAGCTTTTCCATGTCATCTTCCATGTTGCCGGCCGTAATCAAGCCCATGTTGCTTTTGGATGCCAGCGGCGCCGGCTTTTGCTTGAGCAATTTTTGCTTTGCGGTATTCGCAAGGCGGTTACGCACTTCCTTATCATCAAGCGAGAGTCCTTTTTTCTTCTCCTCCTCTGAAAGCTCCCTCGGAACAATGTCCAATAAAAGCGTCGGGATGCCGATATTTGCTAGATGCGCTGCGATTCCTGAACCCATGACTCCTGAACCTAATACAGCTGCTTTCCGTATGTTACGGACCATTCACGTACTCCCCCTTTTGCTTGAATGAATACTCATTCATTTTCTTGTGTAAAAAAAAGAACCCAGAAGCAAGAATGAGTTTCTCTACTATCAACTATAAGAGATTTTAGAAAATTTGGCAATATGAAAACACAAAATTATTTAACAATTCTCAATTTCACGGCATTTGTCGGGTAGCCGAATGACTGACTGTTATTCTTGGGATCCTTGACCCTCTATTTGGAGGGGGGATTTGATTGCCTGGCAATTGCCAGGCAATCTATATAAACTGTGTGAAGTTGCGGACAGTAGGACCTGGCCTGATTGGTGACCGTCTCCGTTCGTGATTTGGCGAGTATAACCGTGAATTTGGCACTAGTCTTGCAAAAAGCTACCTAATTTTGGCTATTCCATCAATTTGTGTAGAACAAGCTTTCGGTGAAGTGTCGATGGATGAACAGGATCAATCTCAAGAAATGCTTGGAAGTCCTCATTGGCACGAAGATTCTCAGAAATACTGTCTAGTGACTCACGCTGGTGGAGTTGGGCT
>NZ_LWBL02000006.1 GCF_001644195.2 Bacillus marinisedimentorum
GTGAATTTGGACAGTAATCTGTTGAAATTGGACAGAAAAGTAACGAAATTCGCCAGTAAAAAGGGTGCATTGGTCAGAAATCCTCTGGCTGCAGCTCCCAGGGTTGATTTTAAGGGGCCATAATGAAGTGACTTTCATCCTTTCATGCGGAAGTGTTGACTTTTCGTGCGGAAGTCCCAATTTTTCATGCCAAACATCGGACTTTTCATGCCGAACCTCTCTCTTTTCACGCGGAAACATCTGTTTCACGCCAAAGCGCATACTTTTCACGCGGAAACTTAGCTTCCACAACACTCCGGCGCCCTGCTGCCAGTGATTGCATAAAAAACGCAAGGCGCATCACTCTGGATTATCTTCCAGTGATGCGCCTTGTACTGACTACATCATGTTTAATTAAACAATGAATTCATTCCGCACATACTTATTTCTTCCGCATCCCTCTCAGCACGAATGCAACATTTGCGGGGCGTTCGGCGAGACGGCGCATGAAATAGCCGTACCAGTCGTTTCCATAGGGGACGTAAATCCTCATTGTATAGCCTTCCCGCTCGATTTCCTTTTGCCTTTCAATCCTGATGCCGTACAGCATCTGGAACTCGAACTGGTCACGCGGAATGTTGTGTTCCTCTGCCAGTCTTTTTGTATATTCGATCATTTCATCATCATGCGAAGCCACTGCTGTATAGTTTCCGTTCAGCATGTGGATTTTAATGATGTTTTTCATGTTTTCATCGACATCTTTTTTCTCCGGGAATGCCACTTCCTCCGGTTCTTTATATGCTCCTTTTACGATACGGAGGTTCGGCCGGAGAGCATCAAGGTCTTTTACATCTTTTTCGGTACGGTACAGATAAGCCTGCACGACGGTGCCGACTACATCCCCGAACTCTTCCTTTAGCTGCCTGAATATGTCGAGTGTCTTCTGGCATCGCGTATAATCTTCCATATCGATGGTGACAAAGACATTGTTTGATTTTGCCGCAGTTAAAATGGTACGCATATTTTCCATTACAATTTCATCGGAAATATCCAGTCCCATTGAGGTCATCTTCAATGACAGCTGGGAGTTCAGATTTTCCGCGGCAATCGCTTCAATTGCCCGTACGCATTCTGCTGTGCGGTCCTTTGCCTCCTGCTCGCTGTCTACAAACTCGCCAAGAAAATCGATCGTAACCGCCATACCCTGGCTGTTCAAATCTTTTATGACAGATACCGCTTCTTCGATCGTTTCCCCTGCAACGAATTTATTTGCACCGAAGCGGAGTCCATACTTTTTGGCCAACTTAGTGAAAAATTTATTCTTGGATAAAAATAAGAAAAAGTTACGCAGCAGCTGTTCCACCGCAATCCCCTCCTGTAAGCGCATACAAAACATTGCGCCCTTTCTCTGTTATTTTGTTTTTTTGAAACCATTTACATCCCTATTTTATCATCATAATTAATTTATGAATATACTTCTTTTGTCAATCTGTCGAATAAGCGCAAATCTTGTCACAAAAGGGCGTGGTGCTTTTTTTAGGTGATAGACGATCAGTGAAAAATGCCCGATTCGGGGAGTCGATCGGTTCAGCTTTTTCCCATAAAAAAAAGCAAATTCGGACGAGCCCCAGCATCGAACAAACAGGAAGACTTGCCCGGAAGCCCCCGCAAATGGGGTGATGCCCCCATTAACTGAACAAAAACCAGATTAACTATACGGTATAAATGCAAAAGAAAGACGTTTATGAAAGCAGCCGAAGCATGTACACACAAGACTTGAATAGGATCTTTCTTCTGTGGAAAGCTATCCTTGAATTTCCATTTGAAAAGGAGGATCCCCATGCAACAACAACAGCAAAACCAGCAGCAGGGCATGCAGAACCAGCAGATGACGACACCTCAGCCGCCTTTCGTCATGACGGTCAAGGACCAATTATATGTGTCCGATATCATGTCATGGAACTTGCTGGCTGCGAAAAAAGCCCATTTTTATGCGAGTCAGTGCAAGGATCAGGAAGTGAAAGCTGCTCTTGATGAAGCAGGAAGAATGCATCAGCGACATTATGAAAAAGTGCTCTCTCATTTGCAGTCGCATCAACAGCAAATGCAGCAGGGCCCTACTATGCAGTGAGGAGGCAAAACGATGAATCAAAACCAGAATAGCCAGAGCCAAAACCAGGGTAAAATCCAAAACCCGGAAACTTCCGTCCCTGAAACTCCGCAAATGAATGACCGTGATTTTGCCAATGACCTGCTGGCTACCGAAAAGTACATGACAGCTTCTTACAGCACTGCTTTAAATGAAGCAAGCCATCAGGAACTTTATAATGATTTGGCCATGATTTTCAAGGAGACACAGGATTGCGAGCGCGATTTTTTCAACCTGATGTTCCAAAAAGGCTGGTACAGCTTCGATGCTGCACAGGGGCAGCAGCTCCAGCAGACATACCAGCAATTCAGCGGATATAAAAATCAGTTCCCATACACAACCGGTAATACCGTTCAATAAACCAAAACGAAAGAACGCCGGCTCTGCCGGCGTTCTTTTCATTCATTCCTGTTTTGCTGTTCACGTTGCTTTTGGTTCAGTTCTTTGATTTCCCCGATTAGTTCCTTCATTCCCTCTTTCGCATCCGGATACGTTTCGTTCCAGTGCTTTACCATTGGAGGCATCGATTTTGCCATATACGTATACAACGCCCACATTTTGACCTTCTCCTTCAACTCGGGCGTACTCTCCCCGACCATCAACTCCGTATACTTTTCAAGCAATCCATCAAACTGCTGTACAAGCTTTTCATCCATAATATCCCTCCTGTTTGTTAACACTATATCATAATTGTAAACATTCTTTGCCCCCGCCAAATGCCGATGAACCCTGCATTTGTATTTGTTTTAAATATCACTTTACATTCTCTATGTACTGTTGTATTATTCATGTAGTACACTAATACAATAAAACAATCGAGGCTGGAGGAGTTGCCTATGAATCCATGGAACGGTTTGCTGAAAAAAGAATTTTTTTTACTGCGGAATGCTTTGCTTACCGGCATCGCCTTGCTGATTGTCGCATTTGCGGCTTCCGCCGTATTTTCTGCTGCTTTAGATGAACAGGATCTTCTGGCAGCAGGCGCCATTTCGTCGGCATTTCTCCATATGTTTTATATGCCGCTTTTCTTATTGATCAGCCTTGCGTCAGAACATAAACAAATGAGCTTGTGGCTATATAATCCCCAGCCCATCAGTGTTTTGATTTTGAGCAAGATGCTGGTCATCCTTGGCGGAATGATTGTGTCTTTATTCATAACAGGGATTTATGGCATTATTGTTCTCTCCCGCTTTCCGCTTGAACAGCAGCCTGTCGACATTCCGGGGCTCATTTTGCTCGGGAGTGCAGCGGCGGTATTAATTATCGCTACATCAATTTATATTTCCCTGTGGCTTCTGCTGGGCTGGTCGGTTTTCTTTGCGACCCGGAATTATATCGGGAACTGGAGCTGGCTTGCAGTCGGGCTGCTGTTTATAGCGCTTCAGTTCGTGACCGAATGGTTTCAGAACACTGCCGCATACGAAGCTATGGCACATTGGGGTAAGGTCGAACTGGCTCCATTAACCGAACCGCTCGGTGAAGTGAGCACTTTTCACTTTTACAGCGGGGGGCTCATCTTTACCGCGCTGTTCGCGATTTTGATGTTTCTCGCTTCCGCCTGGCTGATTGACCGGAAAGTGGAGGTGTAGGAGATGGTGCAGGAATTCAATTCTTCCCGTCCGATTTATTTGCAGCTCGCCGACCGCATCATCCAGCGGATTATCAGGGGTGAGCTGCAGCCGGGCGATAAACTTCCTTCTGTCCGCGAGACAGCGGTTGACTCCGGCGTGAACCCCAACACCGTCCAGCGGACATACAGTGAGCTTGAGCGCATGGACGTGAGCGTGACTAAACGGGGACAGGGAACATTTGTTACCGAAAACAGCGAGGTGCTGAAGGAGATCAGAAACAAGTTGAAAAGTGAACACATTGAGGCATTCATAGATGATATGGAAGCCATCGGGTTTACAGAAAAGGAAATCATCGACGGCCTGTCAGAAGAATTTTCAAAACGGAAGGGGGAAGAATCGTGATCGAGCTTAAAGACGTGACCAAAACCTATTTAAAACAGACGGCGGTAAAAGACTTGACGATTGGATTTCCGTCCGGCAAAATCATCGGGCTTCTAGGTGAGAATGGCAGCGGAAAATCGACTGTGCTGAAAATGATTGCCGGCCTTGTCCGTCCTTCTGCCGGTTCTGTCCTCCTGAACGGAGATCCAGCCAGCCGCCAGTCATGCAGGCAGGTCGCCTACTTATCCGAACTTGATACTTATTATCCATTTTATACCGTCAGCCAGACCATTCACTTTTACGCATCACAGTTCAGTGACTTTGATGTCGACAAGGCATTTGACATTCTGTCATTCATGAAGCTCACCCCGGATCAAAAGGTCAAAAATCTTTCCAAAGGAAGCAGGGGCAGACTGAAAATTGTGCTCGCGCTTTCCCGGGATGTACCGGTGATTTTAATGGATGAACCCCTTTCCGGTCTCGACCCGATGGTCCGGGAGACAGTCATTAAAGGACTTCTTTCCTTTGTTGACATCGAAACGCAAACCGTTATTATCACAACCCATGAAATCGGTGAAATTGAGCCTCTGCTTGATGAAGCCGCAATACTGCATAAAGGAAATCTCATCAACCAGCAAAGCATCGATTCCATCAGGGAAGAAGGGCTGACGCTGACCGAATGGATGAAACGGACTTACAGCACTGGTGCTGCCGTAAAATAAAGGAGGCAACAAAAAAATGGAAGAATCAGTCGTAACAATAAAAAATCTGACAAAAAAAATCGGCAATAAAACAATCATTGATGATATCAGCTTTGATATTTACCCGGGAGAAGTATTCGGATTCCTCGGCCCGAACGGAGCGGGAAAAACGACAACAATCCGGATGATGGTCGGCCTCATGTCAATTACAAAAGGACAGGTGCTCATCAAAGGAAAAAGCATCCGTGAGAACTTTGAAGAGGCAATCAGGCATGTGGGCGGCATTGTGGAAAACCCGGAAATGTATAAATTCCTGACTGGCTACCAGAACCTCGTCCACTACAGCCGTATGGTCAATGGTGTCGGGCGCCAGCGGATTGACGAAGTTGTCAGCCTGGTCGGCCTTGAAAACCGGATCAATGATAAAGTGAAAACCTATTCACTCGGTATGCGGCAGCGCCTCGGGCTTGCTCAGGCACTCCTGCATAAGCCGGATATTCTCATCCTTGATGAACCGACAAACGGCCTGGATCCTGCCGGCATCCGGGAAATCAGGACGTACTTGCGGAAACTCGCCGCAGAAGAAAACCTGGCTGTCCTTGTTTCAAGCCATCTATTATCTGAAATGCAGCTCATGTGTGACCGGATCGGCATCATCCAAAACGGCAAGCTTGTCGATGTGAAACGTGTTGATGAATTTATCGTTGATGGAACGAACATGAGTGTCCAATTCACGGCCGCTCCGGCTGATGAGGCATTCACACTTTTCCGGGCCCATTATCCGGAGACAGAAGCTTCCGTGACAGAAGGCGGTTTTGAAGCGGTTGTCGCAAAAGAGGAAATTCCAAAGATTACTGCACTGCTCGTCAAAGGAGACATCGAAATTTACGGAATCAACACGGCTGTCAAAACACTTGAAGAAAAGTTCTTGGAAGTGACTGGAGGGAATCAAATTGTTTAATCTAATCGCCAATGAAAACATGAAAGTATTCCGGCTGAAATCAACATGGATCATGTTCGGCGTTCTTCTCGCCATTATTTTAGTTACCGGCATCCTGAATAAGTACGTCCTGGAAGGCGGCGGTTCCGAAAACTGGCGTGCTGCTGTCGAACAGGAGAACAAGCAATATGAAACCGTCCTTAACCAGGAAGACGCCCCTCATATGCTGAAAAAGAATTACAGGACAATGCACACAATAAACGAATACAGGCTGGAGCATGACATCCCGCCTGTCTCGGAGGATTCCTTATGGGGAACGATGAAATCTTCCTCCAATATGATCAGCATCATCACTCTGTTCACCATCATCATTGCCGCAACGAGTGTAGCGGGCGAATTCACCTGGGGAACCATTAAGCTTTTGCTGATCAGGCCGGTGGGACGTTCAAAAATCTTGCTGTCCAAGTACCTGTCAGCCCTGTTTTTTGCCCTTGCTTTACTGGTGGCACATTTCCTCTTTTCTTTCTTAACCGGCGGCCTTTTGTTCGGATTTGAAAATGTCGGGCAGCCGTATCTGACCCTTCAGGATGGAAACGTTGTGGAGCGGAGCATGCCGATGTATATTTTATCCCTATACGGATATAGGAGTGTCGATTTGCTGATGATGGTCACTTTCGCCTTTATGATTTCGACTGTTTTCCGCAGCAGCGCGCTCGCAATCGGTCTGTCGATTTTCTTGATGTTCACGGGTGTGCAGGTCGTTAACCTTCTTAGCCAGTATGACTGGGTCAAATATATCCTGTTCGCCAATACCGATTTGATGCAATATGTAAACGGCGTGCCGCTCGTGGAAGGAATGACAATGACATTTTCCATTTTCGTATTAGCGGTCTACTTTGTCCTATTTAATGCGATATCCTGGCTGATTTTCACGAAGCGGGATGTTGCAGCGTAACACTTCTGCGAAAAGAGCATCGCTTGCGTTAGCTTGTGCTGTCTTCGGACAGACAAGGAAAAAAACAAGGATAATAGGGTACCGAATCGTATTGATTCTGGTACCCTTATTTTTTGTCCAGGATGCTCTTAGTGATGAATAATTGTTTCCAGAAGGATTTTATTCTCCTGCATTGCACTTTGAACGGGGAGTTGATTTCCGCTGCAGGGGCTCGTTTTCACCACGGCCACAAGTGCGACAGCCGTTCCTGCTTCTCACCGGTCGCACTCACGGTGTCTTCTTTGCCGCGTGGCGGTCGGTGAGCTTCATCACAGCGCATCGCTCCCCGAAAATAAAAACCAATTTTCTTCTTGCGGGGTCTCACCTGTCCCGCTAGTCCCGCAGGAGTCTCGCACCTTCCACTCCAATCAACTAGTGTAAAAAATCAACATTGAGCTTTAACACAGCCCAAACATAAAAAGGTCAGCTGCTTAATAACGCCTCTGGCCTTTTTTGCGTGTGAAGTGATGATCAATTGTACTGCAATTTAATCAAGAAACCGGTCACGTTCCTCTTTCGATGGAATCTTGCATCGGTCTTTCTTTCCAAACCAGCTGTATCGGTTCAGGGCGATCCGGTCATATACCCAGTCCCTCACCCGCTTAGGAATAAACCGGAGGGGATACAGCATCCTCACTGGCCCTTGCAAATGCCTGCATATGCGCAGCACTGCATCTGACTTTATATATGAAATATCGTTTTCAATGAGTACGATACTGTCTGTTTCAGGTCCGATTCCGGATTTCCGCAGAAGCTCCTGCCCTCTGTCACCCTGCAGGGAAGCAAACTGGAAATGACGTGAAGGATCCCTTTTTAAAATGAACTGCACACTTTTGCTGCAAACATTACACACGCCGTCAAACAGGATGATGCCCGGCATTTCGCCACCGCCTTCCGGCCAGGATTTTCCGTTTCCATTTTATCATATCCACTTTTTTGCATGGAAAGTAAAAAGGCCTGCCGATTGGTACGGCAGACCTTTTGGACTCGTTGTTTTCCATGCCTGTTACGTTTGGACTCGTTTCAGCACGGTTTTTCATATTGAATGGTCTCGTTTTATCCGCATGTGTACTACGGAAAGAAAGTTGTAAAACCGATTTACAGAACGACACCGCCATCAATGCTCAGGGTTGTGCCTGTAATGAAACGCGCTTCATCAGAAGCAAGGAATGCATACCCATTAGCAATATCTTCTGGATAGCCAAGGTCGTTAAGTGTAGATTTACCTTTCATCATATCAAGTACTTTTTCAGGCATTTTTTCTGTCATTGGCGTCAGGATAAAACCAGGTGCTACGGCATTTACACGGATTTTATACTTTCCTAATTCCTTCGCCCACGTTTTGCTCATGCCGATAACGCCCCATTTTGTCGCAGCGTAGTTGGTCTGGCCGAAGTTGCCGTAAAGGCCGACAACTGAAGAAGCATTCAGGATTGCGCCGCCGTTGCCAAGCTCTTTCATATGTTTCGCAGCTGTTTGGCCGACGTTGAAGACACCTTTCAGGTTGACATCAATTACACGGTCCCATTGTTCTTCAGTCATTTTTTCGAGTTTTGAATCTGCAGTGATTCCGGCATTGTTAATGACAGCGTCAAGCTGGCCGAATTCGTCAACAACTTCCTGCATGCTCTTTTCAACGTCTTCACGGTTTACAACGTTTACAGACTTGCCTGTTGCTGTTCCGCCCGCTGCTTTGATTTCTTCTACAGTACGCTTGATGTCTTCTTCATTCAAGTCCCAGATAACGACTTTCGCGCCTTCTTTAGCGAACTTTTTGGCAGTTGCCTCACCAATACCGCGTCCGCCGCCTGTGATGATAGCTACTTTATCCTGTAATCTCATAATGATCTCCTCCATTTTTCAAACATTCTATTAATGTGTCGGCTCTGTTAAAAAACGAATTGTTAAATAAGGCCGATGCTGGCAAAGATGATCGCGACAATGACAGAAACGATTGGAATCAAAGAACCGACAACGAAAATATCTTTATAGGAATCTTTGTGTGTCATTCCTGTAATGGCAAGCAGCGTCAAAACAGCACCGTTATGCGGCAGCGTATCAAGACCGCCGGAAGCCAGTGAAGCGATTCTATGAAAAGCCGCTGGATCGATGCCGGAACTAATTGCCATTTCAAGGTACTTCGATCCCAATGCTTCTAGCGCGATACCCATACCACCGGAAGCTGAACCTGTGGCACCGGCAAGAATATTGACCGCAACCGCTTCAGAAATAAGCGGGCTTCCCTGAATTCCAAGAACAAAATCTTTTAGTGTTTCGAACCCTGGAACTGCTTTAACAACAGTACCAAAACCGACGGCAGCACTCGTATTAATGATGGCAATAACCGAGCCGCTTGCACCGCCATTGATGGATCCGATAAACTTTTGCAAATGTTTCATGTTCAATAGCATAATCAGTACGATACCTGTAATCAGGGCAGTGATAATATCCCATTTAAAAACGTTAAGGGTGACAATTACAGTAATAAGCGGCAGGAATGAAAGAAATGCATTTGGCAGCTTACTTTCATCAATTTCTTCTACGTCCTGATCTTTTGGCTCAGTAAATACTTCACCTGCAGCCATCAATTTCTTCTGGCGTCCGATAAGGTAAAAATATCCACCTATTCCCATAACAAGAGCACCTGCAATACCCATAATCGGTGCCGCAGTAGGTGTTGTATTGAAATACTGCATTGGAATCAGGTTCTGGATCTGTGGTGTTCCCGGTAAAGCTGTCATCGTAAAGGTGAAGGAACCGAGTGCAATCGCACCTGGAATCAAGCGGCGCGGAATGTTCGCTTCACGGTACAGGGCAACAGCAAGAGGGTACATCGCAAATACAACTACGAAAAGACTTACCCCTCCGTATGTCAGTACAGCGGCACCGACAACAACACCAAGGATGGCACGCTTTGTCCCAATGATCTTCGTAATCCAGTGGGCAACCGCCTGTGCGGCACCTGTATCTTCCATCAATTTACCAAAGATGGCACCAAGCATAAACACCGGGAACCACGCTTTTGCAAATCCTACAAATCCGCCCATATAAGTGTCAGTATAAGCTGGCAGCAAGTCCAGCCCGCCGAATAAGGCGACAATTCCGGCTGTGACCGGAGCGATCCAGATTATGGACCATCCCATATAGGCCAGAACCATTAAGAGTACTAATCCAAGAAAAATACCTAGCATGCAAATTTCTCCCCTTTATCCCTTTATATTTTATGGAAAGAAATGAGGGGAAAAAGCCGCCGCAAGCGGCCATTCCCTCCATTCCCATACATCCTCAGTTTAGTTATGGACCGGCTTCAGGTCCTCTTCCTTGATAAATTCTGCAAGTCCCATTTTTTCTTCACGGAAAATACGGGCATTCATTTCCTTCAAGTCATCTGCGATAATCGGCTTGAAGTCCATTTGGCTGAGAATATCCTTTTCAAGATCCATGCCTGGAGCGATTTCTGTCAGGACAAGACCCTCTGGCCTCAATTCAAAGACAGCACGTTCCGTAATATAAACGACCGGCTGGCCTACCTCATTTGCATACTCACCACTGAACGTAATATGCTCCACGTCGCTGACCATCTTTTTAAACTTGCCTTCATTGTCGATTGAGAGCTTGCCGTTTTCGACACTTACTTTCAAACCGCCTGCAGTGAAGGTGCCGCAGTAAATGACCTTTTTGGCGTTTTGAGTGATATTGATAAATCCACCTGCACCGGCAATTTTCGGGCCGAATTTACTTACGTTTACATTCCCGTTCCTGTCAAGCTGAGCAAGACCAAGGAAAGCGACATCAAGTCCGCCGCCGTCATAAAAATCAAACTGATACGGCTGGTCGATGATTGCATCCGGGTTAACAGAAGCACCAAAGCTCAAGCCTCCGGCCGGCACACCGCCAATCGGTCCGGATTCAAGAGTCAAACGCATTTCATGCCCAACGCCTTCTTCGTTGGCTACAGATGCTACCCCTTCAGGCATACCGATGCCAAGATTCGTGATCGCGTTTGGAACAAGTTCCATCGCAGAGCGGCGTGCAATGACTTTCCGCTCATCAAGCTTCATTTTTTCCAGTGAATCAACTGAAACTTTAATTTCACCTGAGTAAGCCGGATTGTGCTGTTCAGCAAATGTCTGCATATGCTGTTCCGGTTCGGCCACCACTATCGCATCAACCAGGATGCCAGGGATCTTAACCATCCGCGGATCAAGGGAGCCGTTTGCTACCACCTTTTCAACCTGAAGAATGACTAGACCGCCGGAGTTTCTGGCTGCCTGAGCGATTGACAGGAATTCTAGCGTCGCCGCTTCTTTTTCCAGTGTCGCATTTCCGTTTTCATCAGCATAGGTGCCGCGGATCAACGCAACATCAATTGGATGAGTTTTATAGAAAAGGTACTCTTCGCCGTCAATTTCCATCAGGCGAACAATATCATCTTTCGTAGAATCATTCAACTTTCCGCCTTGAATGCGGGGGTCCACAAATGTTTTTAAACCGACCCGCGTCAGTACGCCCGGTTTACCCGCCGCAATATCACGGAACATGTGGGAAACGACACCCTGCGGCAAGTTATATGCCTGGATTTTATTATCAACTGCGAGCTTTTGCAGTTTCGGCGCCAGTCCCCAGTGGCCGCCGATTACACGCGACACGAGACCTTCTTGCCCAAGATGGTTAAGGCCTCTTTCCTTTCCATCTCCCTGCCCTGCAGCGTATATAAGCGTTACATCTTTTGGCGCTTGTTCCTTAAGGAAGCGCTCTTCAATCGCACTAGAAAGTGCTTCCGGATGGCCGTTTCCGACAAATCCACCGGTGGCAATCGTTGAACCGTCCTTTATTTTGGCTACCGCTTCCTGCGCGCTCATTACTTTAGATCCCATACAAATACCCTCCATCTTGTAAGCGTTTTAGAAAGCAGGCTCCGAAATAAACTGCGTTTCTTTGACGCTATTATTCTTCCAGTAGTAAAAATCAATCTGGTACTACCTATAAAGAGATCATGATCTTTTTTTACACCTTTATCTATTGCAAAAGCCGTGCCAACTTTTTTAAATCCGGAAAATTTTTTTATATTTTTATATTTTTTTGGCTGTGTTAAAGCTCGATGTTGATTTTTTAACTAGTTGATTGGAATGGAAAGTGCGAGAACTCCTCGAAAATAAAAGTCAATTTTCTTCGTGCGGTGTCTTTTCAAAAAAGCTAATTCAACGTCCTGCGGGACTAGCGTGACAGGTGAGATCCCCGCAGGAGCGGCGCGGCGATGATCCTCACCGCCCCCACCGCGGCAAAGAAGACACTGCGAGTGCGACCAAAGGGAAGCAGGAAC